>VMSQ01000015.1 GCA_013792055.1 Desulfobacteraceae bacterium | reverse complement strand
ATCGGCCAAAAAAGGGCCGCCATTACGAGTTGGAAGAAGAACTGAATATTTCATCCTTACTACCCTTCCTAAATGACATGAATTGTCCTAAATCCAAGTGTACTCTCCATCACAGTCTAAAAACTTAAGCAGCAAGCAAACTTTTTTTAAAAATAATAGTATAAGCGCTGCTATTTCCCCTGCCTGTTTCCCAAAAACTCATAGGTAAACTTATAATATACCCTAATACAAACGCCATTTTCTGTATCCATTCATTGGAGAAACGATTCATTAAAAATCGTTGCCATCCAAATCGATTCCAACTTTTAGCTCCTTTATCATCAAAGCTCAACATCACCGGTTCTAATCCCATAGGTTTTAGACGCTTAACTAAAAGGTTTGCGGGTATAAGCCAAAGATGACGGGGGGCATCAACATGAGGCCATAAAGATCCTAAAATCTTAAGCTGAAACGCAGCAGAATTTGGAGTCGCCATAAGTAAAATTCCGCCTGGAACTAAATTATTAGCTGCGCTCTCCAAAAAAGCCCAAAGATTCGGCAAGTGCTCGATAACATGCCAGGAAGCAATAACGTCATGCCTTGGCATCGCTTCTATAACTTCATGAGGACTATCACTTTTAAAAACATTAACACCTACCTCTTGAGATAAGTATTCACAGCAGCGACTCTCCATCTCAATCACATCAACTTCAAAACCCGCTTGCTTGGCCTGGTGAGCAAAAATGCCGAATCCCGGTCCCACTTCAAGAAGGCGACCGGTTTTTATAAACTTCTGAACCATATCTAATTGATAGCTTTCTGCCTTCGCTACTTTTTTTAGCTTTTCTATGGAAGGAATCTGATAATACTCATCTTCATAATAATCGCCCAGCCTGTCAGGAATATCAGCTAAAAAAATAAGTTCACAATTCCTGCAGCGCCAATAAGTGAACATTTCATTAGAAACTTTCCTATTCCAATCCTTAGTTTTAAATAGAAAATCTGCTTTTTCGTTGCATAGAGAACAATTTATTGGCATAAGATTACGTTTCTTCCATCTGCTCTTTCCACCACTGGATAGTTTTATCTAAACCATGATCAAGGCTGTACTGAGCATTCCAGTTTATTTCTTGTTTTAATCTTGAGTTATCCGCTACCAAAAATGGAGGCTCATCTGGAAATACAGCGGGTTTTTTAAAACTAATCAAATCAGGCCGCCCAATTTTTTCACCAATTTTACTAACAACCTCTCTAAGGGATACCGGATTGCCTGAGCCAATATTAACTGCTCCCTGTGAATTATTAAACAACAACGCAACAAACGCGGAAGCAACATCTTCAACATAAAGGAAATCACGAATCTGGTTTCCGTTATGACAATGGAATTCCTTGGCCCGCAGTAAAGAACAAATAACGGAAGGAACTAATCGACAGGGATGTTCATGGGGTCCATAAAGAAAAAAAACTCTAGCCCAAGCGCTGCTTAATCCACTTTGTTCTGAAAAAACACTCAGCATAGACTGAAATGAATGTTTACAAACCCCGTATAACGTCTTTGGCGAAAGCGGCGTTATCTTTTCAGAACAATAACCATATTGCCAATCATATTCTGCGCATGTTCCTGACACAACCATTCTTTGACCGCCACAAAAGCAAAACTCCTGCATTAAATTCAGACTGGATTTTACCCAATTAAAATTATCAAAAGATGTCCAATATTTTTTCGGTTCAGTATACCAGGCAAGATGCAAAAGATGAGTTGCCTTAATTTTAGAAACCAACTTGGCTGCCTGGACATCATCTAATAAATCTGCCTGATGCCAACACACATCTGAATTGTCTTGATTTATTGGGCCTAAAGAAACAGCGTGAACTTCATAGCCAGATGATAGAAGTAAAGGCAAACAATGCCGACCGATAAATCCGGTCGCCCCCGTAAGCAAGACTTTTTTCATGAGCTAACTTCCGGATACTGCAAATCTTTAACAGCAATTATCCGTTCATCATCCGGCCATTCAATGTTAAATGCCGGGTCATCCCACCTCACACCCGCTGCGCATTCAGGATGGTAAAACTCAGACATCTGATAATAAACAACAGTGTTGTCCTCTAATGTCTGAAAACCGTGTGCAAAACCTTCATGGATATACAACATCTTATAGTTTTCCGCACTCAATTCCACAGCAAACCATTGATAACAGGTAGGGGAATCCGGCTGTAAATCAATAATTACATCGTATATTGAACCCTTCACGCAACTTACAATCTTTGCTTCCTCGTGTGGTTTTACCTGATAATGCATCCCGCGAAGTGTTCCCTTCTTTTTGTTATAAGATATATTACACTGGACAATATTTGAATTTAAACCATATTTTTCAAATTCTTTCCGGCAGAAACTGCGGGCAAAAAAGCCTCTTTCGTCCTTTATTGCCTCTATTTCGATAATGTAAACACCTTTGAGGGCTGTTTCTTTAAATATCAACTATAATACCTCCACCGTGGGCATTAGAATTACAAACTTCCCTCCCCAGTCACGTATAAAACTCATCTGTTCCATAATTTCATCTTTAATATTCCACGCCAAAATCAGCACATAATCCGGTTCAGTCTCCTTAATTTTATCAGGTGATTTAATAGGTATATGACTTCCCGGCAAATAATGACCTTGCTTATGTGGGTTTTTATCAACAGTGTAATCAATGAAATCTGTTCTAATACCACAGTAATTCAATAAAGTATTTCCCTTTGCTGGAGCGCCGTAACCTACAATGGTCTTTCCTTCTTCCTTTACGTGAATCAGAAATTTGAGAATGTCCCGTTTAATAGATTTAACTTTCTCTCCAAAAGAAAAATAACAACTTATATCCATATAACCTGCATCTATCTCCCTCTGCTTCAAGTCAAAAACCCGTTGTGAAACAGTTTTTGAGTTATCCTCTTTATGACATGCATAAATCCTTAAAGAGCCTCCATGCGTGGGCAATTCCTCTACATCAAAAAAAGCAAGTCCATGGGCATTAAACACTTTTTCAGCAGTCAAAAAGGAAAAATAAGAAAAGTGTTCATGATAAATAGTATCAAACTGGATTTTATCCAGCATATTCATAAGGTGCGGAAATTCCATTGTAATAATACCCTGCGGTTGCAAAAGAATCTTTAAGCCAGCTACAAAATCATTAAGGTCGGGCACATGGGCTAACACATTGTTTCCCAACAGGAGGTCAGCGTGCTTACCCTCCAGCGCCAGTCTTGTTGCTGTCTTTGCCCCAAAAAATACTACTTCCGTTGGAATGCCTTTCTGTTTAGCCGCTTCAGCCACATTTGCAGCAGGTTCAATTCCTAACACAGAAATTCCCTTTTCAATAAAATATTGGAGCAGATACCCGTCGTTACTGGCAACTTCAACAATAAAAGATTTGGAATTAAATCCAAATTTATCTATCATTTTATCAACATATTCTTTTGTATGTTTTAGCCAGCTATCTGAATAAGATGAAAAGTAGGCATAATCACTGAAAATATTTTCCGGACTTTCAAATTCCTCTAATTGCACAAGAAAACATTTTTCACACACGTGTACATTTAAAGGATAAAAGGGCTCCATTTTGTTCAATTGATCTTTCGTAAGAAAGGAATTAGCCAGAGGAGAAGAACCGAGAGAAACAAATAGATGCTTTATATGTGTATTACAGAATCTGCAATTCATTACCATATCTTCCAAGGAGCATTCCCGGATTGCCATAAGGCCTCCAGATGGTTTTTGTCTCGTAGCGTGTCCATAGGATGCCACATGCCCTTATGAATGAAGGCAGAGAGCTCTCCTTCATTTGCTAACCGTTCCATGGGCTCTTGTTCCAAGCGGGTATCATCTCCATCAATGTAGTCTATTACTTTGGGTGATAGCACAAAAAAGCCACCATTGATCCACCTGCCATCACCCCCGGGTTTTTCTTTAAAACTAATAACTTTGTGTCCCTCTGTATTCAAGGCACCGAAACGTCCAGGCGGCTGTACCGCAGTAACCGTCGCAAGGGTTTTCTGAGCTTTATGAAAGGCGACCAGTTGCTTAATATCCACATCACCCAATCCATCCCCATAGGTTAAGCAGAAGTCTTCATCATTAAGATATGAACGAGCACGCTTAAGGCGGCCCCCGGTCATGGTACGTTCTCCTGTATCCACTAGGGTTACACGCCAGGGTTCGGCATAGTGCTGATGTACCTCCATCTTGTTATTTACCATATCAAAGGTAACATCTGACATATGCAGGAAGTAGTTAGCAAAATATTCTTTTATAAGGTAGCCTTTGTAGCCCAGACAAATAAGAAAATCATTGAAACCATAATGCGAATAGACTTTCATAATATGCCATAAAATAGGTTTTCCTCCAATCTCTACCATGGGCTTAGGCTTAATATTAGTTTCTTCGCTAAGCCTTGTGCCAAATCCACCAGCGAGTATCATAACTTTCATATTCATCCCTTTCAATTAGGCAAGAGCCCGCAAGAACAAGCTAACATCCCATTAAACTAATAAATCCTTATGCTTTCTCAAGAAATCTCGCCCCACTCTAGAAATCGCTCCATAAGATGCGCCGTGGTCTGGGGTTAAGAGTGACTTAAAAGACTTCTGTAAACGTTCATCTTCATCTGTGTATAAAGCATTACCCTCTACTTTTTCCAGCATCTCCATCGCAACGTCCTTAATATCCTCGGGAGAATTCTCCTCTGGCCACACCATAGCTTTAGTATATGAAGAATCAGAACGAAAACTACCTATCGGAGAACTGAAAACTTCCTTAAAGCTAAGGTAGCGTTCCTCTTCGAGTGACCATATTAGCTTAGGTATTCCTATGTCATTAGTTCCATAAGGGAGCACTGTTGCCATTGCGGAAAGGTTTACAACCCCACTCGGAACACCAAAAATGTCAGCTAAGAGAAAAAGGCCAGATGAACTCCCCAGAAAGAACTTGCAACTTGCGCTAAGAAAGACATCCATCCAGTCGGTCTTTATGTCAAGGTGTGCGTAATCAATAATATGATCACACTGCGGAATGGGTTTCATCGTTTGGTCTCCCATGCGAATCACCCATCCGCCTCGTTCAACAATCGCTTCCATGGCGAGAAGGTAGTTGTTGATATCGGCATTACGATTGGTCTGGTTTGCGTTAGCCTTGTAATTATCCTCCCATGGCCGGAGCTTACCGGAATGAATACCAAGTCCTGAATTGGTCTGGTTTACGTTGTCCAGATAACCACCCTCCCTGCAATGAACGCATACGAACCATGCATCCTCAGGCATGCCAAGATCTTGTAAGCAAGCCCAGCCGCGCTTATAATCAAATTCTGTCAAGGAAAGTAAAGGTGGACGACCGAAATATTTTTTTTGTATCTTTGGAGCATAAGATTTATAATCAAAAGCATATCCAAAAGTATCGTCCCGAGTGAGTCTACTCCTCGCTAATGGTTCTAAAAAAACACAAAGCAAGGGAGAAGTGATGATTCTTATGTGCTGTTTCCAATAGTGCAGGAGATGGGGGTTTGCCACTTTGTTAGGGGGAGCTAAAATTATAGAATTGTATTTAGGTCGCAGACCCAAAATCACTTCCTTTATATAACAATCCGGTTCT
>VMSQ01000133.1 GCA_013792055.1 Desulfobacteraceae bacterium | reverse complement strand
TAACAAAACTCCGCCCGAAAAATTCAAGGAGATCCTCAACGTAGATGCGGTTATTTTTGGAACCATTTCAAATTTTGACAAGCTCTTTGCAGGCGTTTATTCACAGGTCTCTGTCGGCGCTGAAATAAAGATGTACGATACTCAGGGGCATTTTCTGTGGTCAGGCACGCATGTGGCGCGCATACATGAAGGCGGTATTTCCACCACGCCTGTCGGCATTGTTGCTTCAATTATCGCCGCGGCCATAAATATAAGAGACATACAACTGCTTAGAGCATGCGACGATCTTTTCAGGGATATGGTCAAAACAATCCCTGCTGTGAAATATGCCGAAGCACTCCTAAAGCCGCACATTGAGATGCTGGCACAGGATTCAAAAGGAGAGCCCAAAAAAGCCGGCGATATAATTAAGGTGGCATTAAAAGGTAATCCAGGAATGCAGGCATGGTTTGATATGGGTGGTTTCAAAAAAGGTATTGACATGGCGGAGGTTGAACCCGGGGGATATGTAGGATCTTACAGGGTAGTGCCGGGAGATAATATAAAGGATGTTGTTGTTACAGGGTATTTGTCTGATGATGCAGGTAATACAACAAGCCGGGTTGATGCAATCCAAACCATAACCCTTGATACAACTCCGCCAAATGCCCCAAAAAACCTGACAGCTACAGGTCGTGATAATATAGTTGTGTTAAGCTGGGATAAAAATACAGAATATGATCTTGCAGGGTATGTAGTTTACAGGAGCGACACTCCGCTCAGCGGTTTCACGAAGATAGGACAGACTGAGTTTGCCGGGTTTGAGGATAAAAATGTAATAAATTTAACAGCCTGTTATTATAAAATTTCTGCCGTTGATCCGGCTGGGAATGAAAGCAGCAAGGAGGAGCATGTTACTGGAACGGCAGTGCCTCCAGGCCCTACTTATGTAAAAGGTAAACTGGAAAAGAATACAATATGGTATGCGGGAGCAAGCCCATATCTCATTGAAGATACAGTAATTATTCCGGAAACATGCTCTCTTTTAATTGAGCCTGGCACAATAATTAAATCCAGTGGAGGCGGCCTGGTTATTAGAGGCGGAATAATTGCAAGCGGCAGCAAAACCCAGATAATTACCTTTTTATCGGTCAATGAGAGTGCTTTGGAAAGCGCTTGGGAGGGGATTACATTTGACAGTGTTAAAGGTGATAAGAATCTGCTTGTATTTTGCCGGATTAAAAATGCAGTCACAGGGGTTGAAATTAAGTCATCATCGCCGGAGATTAGAAACTGCGAATTTGTAAAAAATGATATCGGCATTAAAATTATCGGAGGTTTTTCAAATCCACAAATAGAAGACTGCATAATTCATGACAACAGTTCCGCGGGCATTGAGATTATAGATGGTGCAAAAGTTTCCATCACAAATAACCGCATAAACAACAATAATGCAGGGCTTTTGATTCAGGATGCAGGATCGGTTTCAGTAAAAGGCAATTTAATAACTAATAACAAAGGCTTCGGCATTGTTGTTAAAAACAGCGAGGCAGCAATTTCAAAAAATAATATTTATGATAATGCCTTGTCCGATATGGAAGGCGCGTTCCAGGGCAAAGCTGCTGATGCTAATGATAACTGGTGGGGTAAAGCTGACTGGCATGACCTTTTGACCAATACAAATGGGCGGATAAATATCAAAACAATCCTCGATGGTCCGTATCCTGATGGAAAATCGATTGCTATTCCGGTTATAACGGAAAATCTTGGCGGACGGATTGATAAGGATTCAATCCTTGCATTCTCTGACAGCCCCTACAGAGTAACAAATGACCTGATACTGGATAACGGTGCAACACTTTATATCCAGCCCGGAGTTAAGCTTTTATTTGACAAGCAGTTTTCGATTATAGCAAAAGACGGCGGCGTAGCTGCCATGGGAATAAAAGATAATCCGATTATATTTACATCTTCAGGCTCTTCCCCTTCGCCCGGAGATTATACATATGCCGTATGTTTTTCAGAACCGACCAAAGTCAGCAGCTTTTTTAAATACTGCAAATTTGAATATGCCACAACAGCTATAGATGTCAGGCATGGAATGCCTGAAATCGCATACTGTCATATTGTAAATAATTCTCAAAGCGGCATCCGGTGCGGCAATGATGCCGGACCGAGAATATTGTATAATACGATTGCAAAAAACCTGGGAACTGGTGGAATAGAATGTGTGGGCATGGCAAAACCAAAAATTCATTATAATAACTTTCTGGAAAATGCCGTGGCAATTCAATCTTTTTCAACTATTTATATTGATGCCCGTCATAATTTCTGGGGCAAGGTGCCGCCTGACGATACAGTAATATGGGGTAAAAATATAAACATAACACCCTGGCTCGAAATGCCTGACATGGATGCATTTTCTATTACACAAGAGAAGGAAAAACCAACTATTTCCACCACGGAGGACACAGAGACCACAAAGAAATAGAAGGATAAAAAACAAAATATTTACAACTACAGATAGTTTTTTGCATAATACTATAAAATGGATAGAAGACTTTTTATAAAGCTTTTAAGTCAAAGCGCCTT
>VMSQ01000124.1 GCA_013792055.1 Desulfobacteraceae bacterium | reverse complement strand
CTGGGGTATGGGGCAAATGATACTCAAAGCCTGTAAAGTTGTTAAAAGGCATCCTCAACTTTTTGGTGTTTATATTACCAACTTTTCATGCGGCCCTGATTCGTTTATACTTGGATATTTCAGAAATTACATGGGCCGAAAACCCTCTCTTACGCTTGAACTTGACAGCCATACTGCAGACGCAGGTCTTGAAACCAGGATAGAAGCTTTTCTGGACATAGTAGCAGCTTTCAGGCAATTACTATCAAACAAACTGATTGTTATGAAAGAAAGCTCCTTTGTTCCGGCCCGGCTCGTGATTGAAAACAGTGTCGCGAAAGTAATAACATCTTCCGGCGAAAAAATCCCGATGACTGACCAGCGTGTAACTCTTTTAATACCTTCAATGGGCAAGATAGCCTCTGAATCGCTTGCGGCTATGTTTCGCGGAAGAGGCACCAGAGCAATAGCACATCCTCCATCTGATGAAGCAGTGCTTAAACTTGGCCGAGCAAATACGTCTTGCAAAGAATGCCTGCCGCTCATACTTACTACAGGAACCCTGCTCAACTATATCCGCAACAAAAAGCAGAATAATGAAGTTATAGCATATTTTATGCCGACAGGTGCCGGACCCTGCCGATTCGGTCAGTACCACATATTTATGGAAGATCTGATAAAAAAACTTGAGCTTCCTGATGTCGCTGTGCTTTCGCTGTCATCAGAAAACGCATATGCCGGCATGGGAGGTGATTTTCAGCTTCATGCCTGGAGCGCTATAATCGTATCCGATGTAATGGAAGACATAAGATCGATGATGCTGGCTAATGCAGCGGACACCGAAGAAGCTATTAGAATATTCAATGAGGAGTGGCAGCTAATATTAGCGAACCTGGAACTTGGAGACTTTTCTAAGCTTGAAAAACGACTATCCGTAACTGCCGAGCGGTTCAGCCACATCCGATTAAAACGGCCGGTAGAAGAAGTGCCTACCATCTTGCTTACAGGTGAAATATTTGTCAGAAGAGATGACATTTCACGTCAATATTTGACTGAACGCCTTGCAGAACAAGGCTTTGCAGTGATTTGTACTCCGGTGGCCGAGTGGATTTTATATTCCGACTATATTCTGGAAAATAATTATTCTGATCATAAAATGTCAAAAATAGAAAGACTGGAGTTCATAATCAAAAAGAAATTTATGTCAAGATATGAAAAGCGTATCAAGTCAATACTGTCACGTTCAGGACTTGTTCACGCAGAGCCGCTCGATATGAAATCAATAATCAACAATGCCTCGCCTTACATTTCTCCATATCTTGGTGGTGAAGCCATTCTGACAACAGGTGGTGCTCTTACCGAAGTCGCAACCCATGTCTGTGGTGCAATCGCCATAGGCCCTTTCGGCTGCATGCCCAACCGTCTTTCAGAGTCTATTCTTAACGTCACTATGAACCGGGAAGGAAAGCTGGCAACTGATTCTAAAAATAAACAGCTCCGGCATATACTCACAGATATAGATGATCTGCCATTTCTGGCTATAGAAAGTGACGGTTCCCCTTTCCCCCAGCTAATAAATGCAAAACTGGAAACCTTCTGCATTCGCTCCGAACGCCTTCATAACAGGATGCTTGAAGCAAACCAGAAAAACAGAAAATAAAGGTTGCCGTTCACGGCTTGAAACTTGAAATTGGAAAATAGAAATTAGGAAGAACAGTACAAAAGCATGCCTGCCCGCCATCGCTCTCGCTCAGGCGAGGCGGGCGGGAAGGCTAAATTTCTAATTTCGACGTTCCATAAACCGTGAACCGTGAACCGTGAACCTTTGAACCGTGAACCTTGAACCGTGAAAATATTACTTATATACCCATATTTCCTTGAAGATAGAGTTCATGAAGAAGAGATAAGTGTTGTTCCCATGGGAGTTTATTATGTCGGCGCTGTTTTAAAGGAAAATAATTATGATGTTGAGATACTGAACTGGCATAATGTCAACAAAACATCTCATGATATCATTAAAGAAACATTAATTAATAAAAAACCGGATGTAATAGGTTTTTCGATAATGCATGCAAACCGGTGGGGAGGCATTGAAATTGCCAGGATTGCAAAACAACTCGACCCAAAGGTGAAAATTGTCTTCGGCGGAATAGGTACCACCTTTTTATGGAAGCATTTATTAAAGCACTTCAAAGAAATTGATTATGCTGTATTGGGAGAGGGAGAATACACTTTCCTGACTCTTTTAAAATGCATACAAAAACAGGATTATAAACAGATCGGGAATGTCAAAGGTATTGCTTACAGAAAAAAGGGCGAGGTTGTAAAAACAAAACCTGCTGAGATCATACATAACCTTGATAAACTGCCGATCCCGGCAAAGTATTTTAAATATCAGCATGTTTCCTTGACCAGAGGATGCCCAGGAAACTGCACTTTCTGTGGATCGCCTCAGTTCTGGGGACATAAAGTAAGATTTCACTCATCGGATTATTTTGTAAATCAAATTGAACTTCTCTTCAAAAAAGGAATAACTTTTTTTTATTTTTCAGATGACACCTTTACCTTCAAAAAAGAGCTGGTAATTGAAATCTGCAAAAAAATTCTGGATAAAGGACTGAAAATAGTATGGGTGGCAATTTCCCGCGTAAACTATGTGAACGATGAAGTTCTTTACTGGATGAGAAAAGCCGGCTGCATTCAAATCAGTTATGGTGTGGAAAGCGGATCTGAAAAAATAAGAAAAATACTGAATAAAAATATTAAAACAGATCAAATAAAAAAAGCTTTTGCGCTGACTCCTAAATACGGCATTATGGCCCGAGCCTACTTTATTTATGGATGCCCTGGAGAAACCTGGGATACGATTCAGGATACCATAGATTTAATTCATGAAATCAAGCCCCTGAGCATTATCTTCTACATCCTTGATATATTCCCCGGAACAGCACTTTATTCGGATTTTAAAAAAAGATGTAAAATTACTGATGATCTCTGGTTAAAACGCATAGAAGACATCATATATTTTCAAAGCGACCCTGATTTGTCGCAGGATATGATACTGGCTTTCGGGAAAAAACTCAGGATGAATTACTATGAAAATCTTGCAGGTTTTGCAGATGGAATTGAAGTAATTGATGATAAAGAACTTTTTGAAATGCACGCAGATTTCTTCTCAAGACTTGGGATGACATTCGATTATGGAGATTATGCAAGCATAGAAGCTATAAAAGATAAAGACAGGGTTGCTGAAAGACTATACAAAAAAGCTCTGAGCTATTATCCTGATCACCGGGCTTTCCTTGGTTTAGGTATAATCAAACAGAAAAAGGAAGAATACATACAATCGGCTAAAATACTATCAGAAGGAGTCGAATATTTCCCGGAAAGCGAGCAGCTTAATATATGCCTGGGAATCAGTTATATGAATTTAAGAGAATATAACAAGGCACTTCCGTATTTTCTGAAATTTAAAGATTCTAAAGAGGCAAATTACTACATCACGGCCTGCAATGAGGCTGTTGGCATTTCTTAACACCTGATTTTCTCTTCTCAATTCTTAGGATGCTGCCCGTGAGCACGGCCAGACCCCCTGAATTGAATATATGAAACCTATATCATAATATTTTTCTGAATTGTATGGATTCGAGGTATATAGCGGATATCGCTACACAGCTCTATTGATTATTGTTCGCCTGAGGAGTATGAATGTATTGAAATGAAGAAAGCGGCTTAATTAACTGTCAATATTTTTAGGCTCCGTCCACTCTGAGCTTTTGCATTTAAACTCCCAATTAATGAACGCTTGATTTATGAACATCAAGAGCCATCTTGTATGCATCTGCAAAGTCAAGCCCTGTCTCAAGATCAGGTTCAATAATCTTGAAGCCTGTATACATCAGGCACAAAAGATGAAGCCCGGTAAATTCTTTCTCTGGGATACTTTTTAAGAGATGTGTCCTGTCAGGGTCGCTATAATCTATGCCTTTTGTTCCGAGCATGCCGATTTCTGAAACAATACTAAAAATTTCTTCTCGTGATTTATTATCAAATCTTTGAAGAGCATCGAGGCAATATAAAAAAGCCGCAGGTTCTTTTTCTTTTAGGAGTTCAGGGTTGGTTGTGCCATTTGGAGAGCTTTCTTCCGAAGATGGTTCTGTTATGTCCAATTGCCAATCATACCAGCCTTGCAGTTTCAGAAGCCGTGCATATTCATCAACCATTTCATATTCGTCGCCTGGGATAAAAGAATCGATCTTTTCTTTCCAGATGTTGAACAATTTCATGCCAACCTGGAAAACTTTCGATTTTTTATAGGGCGCGGCATAGTTTGATTTGTTATTTAAAAGATAATCAAAAAAAAAGAGCTGAAGCGCAATTGAGCGTTATATTGGCACGGTATATGAGGGGGGAGGTAAGCTTCCTTATTTTACTGCTTGTAAAAACGTAGAGTGCTTCCTTGTGCAACTGGTCTAATGAAACGATCTGACTTGGACGTAGTTTATCATATTTTTGAAAAACGCTGTATTCAACCACCATGTCAAGGGGACAGTTGAAAAGCTGGTTGCAGAGTCCGCTTGTAATTTGAAGTGTTACTTGTGTTATTTTATCCTCTGCGTAGCCTTGTTTTTGTAGTTTATGAATATGATCGCTGATTGAACGTATGGCATGTTCTCTTGTCTTTGCAGTTGTAATAAAATTGCGGTTGCGTCCTTTCTTTCTGGCTGCATCTTCAAGCAAAATGTGTTCAATTTCGTGGGCAATAAGATGTGGGGTAACAGCGGGCGATTTTTTACGATATTTGATAAGATGTTCATTTCGTTTGTGCTTCCAAGCCATCTGAGCTATCGCGGAAACATATTCGAGTGAATTGTCTTCAAGAATCTGTATTGGAAAGCCGGTTCTTTCTTCAGCCTCTTTTTTATAGTCCAAAATGTATGCTATAAGTTTGTCGCAGGATTTTTCTGCTATATTTTTATTGATCTCTAAAAACAAATTCCATGCCTGTTGATAAACCTGCTTACTCCTAATATCATCAGATTTTGGTTGATCAAATAATCTATTAAGCAGTTCTATTGCTTGCTCGTCATTACCTACAGTCTGATATAACAGGGAAAGTCCATAATAAGTATTGGGATAGGATGGGTCAATTGCAAGGGCTTTTTCAAACAGATCCTGAGCTTCTTTAAATTGTTTTTTCTCCATTTTCAAGGCTGCATAATTGTTAAGGAGCATATTATCATCCGGTTGTATAGAGAGCCCCTTCTGAAAATAGAATTCGGCAACATCAAGGTTATGATCGTATTTTGCATAAATGTTTCCAAGCAGGAGATATGACCAGACATTATTTGCGTCTAGTTGAATACATTCCTTTAGATATTTTTGTGCCTTATCTGAATTCCCTGATTCAAGATAGGCCATTGCAAGGTTTCTTCTTGTATCTACATGATGAGGGATGACACCCAGCGCCTTTAAGAGGTATTTGATAGCCATCTGATATTCTCCCTGCTGAGCCGCATCAACTCCTTTTTTATAGATTTTTAAGGCTTTATTAACATCTTCCTTTTTCGGCTCTATCAGCTTAATGATCACAATTCCATCTTTTATATAGATCTCTACCGAGGAGGAAAGAAAACCATACGAACTTTTAAGAAGGGAAATTACTTCTTCCTCAGGCAGTG
This sequence comes from Desulfobacteraceae bacterium, assembly GCA_013792055.1. Classification (GTDB taxonomy): domain Bacteria; phylum Desulfobacterota; class Desulfobacteria; order Desulfobacterales; family ETH-SRB1; genus B13-G4. The sequence continues at coordinate 973 of VMSQ01000124.1, read as the reverse complement.
TGGAAAGGTCAATATTTTTTAATGGATCCAGGATGATGTCTTTTAACGGCACAGAAAGGATTATCATAAAATACCTTACACTACATTCCATAGAGATTAAAAGAAAAAAAACTTATTATTGTCAGGTGATTAGCAACACAAAAAACCTCCCCAAAACTTCTTTAAACAAATTAAAAATAATGATATTTGTTCTTGTATGTCAAGGGAAAAGCACCGGAGTCGACTACAGGGTCTCAGACCATGATTTCTGAGAGTTGAAAGGAAAGTGGTGGTGTCTATTTCTTTTTGAACTCGTCACGCTTGACAAGTAATATAAAGTGCATTTCAGTCTAATTTCCCAATTAGCCATTTATATAGTTATCGAGTCTATGTTAGACTTTTATTGATACTATCTTGTATTTTACCTATCTGCGGAGTTTCTTATAGGTAGTTGTCGTTTCGGTTCGAAAACGGTATGCTTTAATATTTGTCTGTTCCTCTATTCACCAGGTCGTCCAATTTGCTGATAGATTCAAATATAAGGATAGAGAGTGGAGAGTAGGCCACTCAGCCCGTCCTCTACGCTACCCTTATCCCTCGAAAAATGGAAAAATCAGAATAGAAAATTATTGGAGTTTTGGAAATATAATATATTAGATATTATTCCGGTATGCTGAAATTGTAGACAGCTTGCATGCACGACAACTAAACGAATAAGTCTGTTTCAGATATGATTTATATATCGTAATCTCCTTAGTTTTTCAATTCTTTCTATATGCAACAACGGACAAAATAATCTTCAGGGGTACTTGGGGACGCCCTTTAGTTTTGAGGGGTACTTGGGGACGCCCTTTAGTTTTGGGGGTACTTGGGGACGCCCTTTAGTTTTGCAGTTTTAGGCCTAATGGTCGATTAGTTTGTAGCCCTTTTCTTGTACTATTTTCTCTCCTCGCTTCACAGACAAACTTACCCCTGATAAGGAAAGATTTAATCG
>VMSQ01000306.1 GCA_013792055.1 Desulfobacteraceae bacterium | reverse complement strand
TTTTGAGGATAGCGCTAAAGCTTCACTGCGTGCCAAAATTTAAGCCTGCCGCAGAAATTGGGGAAATTAGCAGTTTTCGTTCAGGCACTAGTTAGATCAGCGTGCAAAAAATGCAAGAATAGCATGCAGGAAAGCGCAGACAAGCAAAATAATTCCTGTTTTTTTGTGAATTCCAAATGGCACCTTAATTAAATGCAGACCTGTTCCAAGCTGAAAAACAAGTAAAATAAAATTACAAATCCCAAGAATCAAGATAATCGATACACCGCCGATCTTCATTAATAGACCTCCTGCCGGCTAATTTATTTTATGAAAATATTATTTATTGCTTTGTTTTTGCTACCGTGGATATTGCAGCCTGCTTCAACTTGAATTATTACGTCATCAGTTACTATGTATTTAATCTCATTGGTAAAATTATTAGCTTTAGGTCTTTTATTCTTATAGTTACTATAGCCCCATCTTGCTATCTCTTCTTCATTAACCATTATATAAACCCATTTTGTATGATGAAAAAAATTATTTGCGCTGTGTGTAACATTGACCTTTATTGTGATTTCAGATCCTCTTTCAACTGAATCCGGAGTTTCGAGTGAAACCGAGGACTGATCAGCAAAAGCAGCACATGAAAAACAAAAAATAAATACAGCCACAACTAACTCTATTTTAAGTTTTTTCATAATCAGTTACTCCTTAAATTTAAGCGTGCTTTTCAAGTAAATTTGCATGACAGACTAACAATGAATTACTTTACTTACAATATATAATTATTGATTTTCGCATCTAAAAAGGGCTATAGATTAAAAATAAAATTTGAACTTCTTAATATGTAATGTATATACTCAGGTGGATAGACTGAAGGCTGTTAATGGCTTCATGTGTGATTTGTCAAAGGAGGATAAATTTTGAGCGTTAAAATAATAATTAAAAGGACTGTTCCTGAAAACAAAATTAAAGATTTAATGCCTCTTCTAAAACAACTAAGAATTATAGCCAATAACCAGCCCGGTTATATTTCCGGTGAAACATTAAAAGGAATCGATAACCCCGCTAATTATATTGTCATTAGCACTTGGCGGTCTGTAGATGACTGGAAGAAATGGTTGCTTAGTAAAGAACGAACTGAAATTCAGAAAAATATTGATTCTTTGCTTGAAAATAAAACGCTGTGCGAAATCTATAATTACGCTTAGAAGGAGGTTATGCCATGTCAAATAATAGAGTCAACAATTTAATTGACTTTGAAAAGGCTCTTGAAATCGGCCGGCCGCCAAACATAGTAAAGCTTTTCCCCAATTCAAAAGCATTAATCGTTAGTGCAAAGTTTATAGACAGAGCTATGATTGCAAAGGGTAAAGCAATCGCAATGGCTGCTAATGGCAGAAATTATTTTGTGATACGGGGAGCTCTTAAGGCTGCCCAGCGAGCAAATGCGGCTATTATTATTGAGATCGCAAAGTCAGAAGGCGGTGCAAATGCCTATTGCGCAGTAAATTACTGGAACATCGCCAGACTGGTTGATGCTATGTGCAATGAGCTGAATATCACGATACCGGTAGCTTTGCACGCCGATCACTATGGCATAAAAAAAGATGAGGATATTGAAGAGGCAAAAACAGAAATTCCAACGTTATTTGAAGCAGGAATCACATCTATTGCAATAGATGCTTCACACCTGCCGGATGACAAGAATCTTCTTGCAAACATTGAGTTAAGTCCACTTGTCCCTGAATGGGCCGGTCTTGAAACAGAGGTTGGTGAAATTAAGGGTAAAGAGGGACTTTCAACAGTGGATGAAGCTTTGTTTCTCATACAGGGCCTGAATGCCAATAATATTTTCCCTGACTGGATAGCATTAAACAATGGAACGACTCACGGCATAGAAGCAAGCGATAAGGGGATTCAAGTAGGCTTGACTGCAAAAATCCATAAAGCATTAGCAAAATACAATATATCCGGCGCACAGCATGGAACATCCGGAAACAGCTCTGAGAGGTTGAGAGAGATAGCCTCTAAAACCAGAACCACTAAAGCAAATGTTGCCACCGCTCTTCAAATGATTTCATGGGGGATAAAGGTAAATGATTACGGAAATGCCATGCTTGACAATGATGGCAAGCTTATCAAAGTAAAAGGCGAAGGAGTTACAGAAAAGATATGGTCTGAAATGGTTGCCTATGCTGAAGCAAAAGGACTTAAAACAGGAAATTACAAGGAACTTAACCTTCCGTTTGAAAACAGGCTGCTTAGACAGCCCAAAGAGATAAGGGAAAGGATGACCAAACGAGTTGAAGATTTTATATATAATATGCTTGTAAACGTTCTCAATGCACAGGATACAGCTTCTCTTGTCATAACCTCCATAATTGATTCCAAAACCTATGATCCGGGTCCAAAAACAAAAAGACTTGAAGATCCGGTTGATTGGACACCGGAAAAGATTGTTAAAAAAGCAAAATCCATTATAATCGATAAAGGACCAAAGGGAGACTTTGACGATTAAGATGCAGAAAAAATCTTTTTGTCATTTTTGCGGAGCAAATCTTACTGAAAAAAAATTACAAGGGGCTGTTCGCCTTTTCTGCAAAAACTGCAATCAACCTATTTATGAAAACCCAGTGCCTGCTACATGTCTTGTTGTGATTGACAAAAAGGAAAGAATATTGCTGGTTAAAAGAAGTATAGAGCCAAAAGCTGGATTCTGGTGTCTGCCGGGGGGATTTATTGAGCTTAACGAGACGCCTGAACAGGGTGCTTTAAGAGAGCTAAAAGAAGAAACCAGCCTTTCAGGTAAAATTGAAATACTTCTTGGCGTTACAATAAATAACAGTACACAATATCATAGCGTCCTTATGCTCGGTTATCTTATAAAAAATTATACAGGCATCCTTAAATCAGGTGACGATGCATCTGATGCAGCTTATTTTAATTATAATGAGTTACCGGAAATTGCATTTGAAAGTCATCTGAAATTTATCAGAATATATTATTCGGCCTATGCTTGTCATTGACAAGGCATGTCGAATGATCAGGGGATAAATATGGATATACCATCTTATAAAGTACATAACGTTCTTAAAGTATACAGCGAGCAGCTCAGACAAAAAAAATTTGCTGAGCAAACGCCAATTATAAAAAGCATAGATAAATCATCTGAAGGAAAGCGCCAGGCAATCATCAAAAAAGTTGCCGGCGAAATTTTTGACAGAATAATCAGTTCCGGTATTCATGAGAAGGTTGATAATGAGATTACGGACGAACGGAAAGAAAAGAGACCTAAATATACTGAAAAAGAAAAAAATGAATTTGTTTTCAATAAAATTGATAATAATAACAAAAAAAGTATCGGCAGGCTTTTAATATCAGATGCCAGCGTATTGATCAAACAGCCCGAAGAAATGGAGCCATAATCCATCACCAGCCTTTTCGAACCTTTACACCACATGAATCCAGATATGCCTTAATCTCCGAAATAGTGTATGTGCCATAATGAACCATTGATGCAATAAGCGCTGCATCAGCTTTCCCTTTAGTCAGAACTTCATAAAGATGCTCGGGTTTCCCGGCGCCCCCTGATGCAATTAAAGGGATACCAACATTTTCTGAAATAAGAGAAGTCAGTTTCAACTCGTAACCATCCTGAGTTCCATCAGCATCTATAGAATTTAAACAAATCTCTCCTGCCCCAAGCTTTTCTGCTTCAATTGCCCATTTCAGCGCATCAATTCCCATATACTTTCTTCCACCATTGATAACGATTTCATAACCTGAAGGAATTTTTACACTCTCACCAACATATTTTACATCCATACCAAGGACAATGCACTGGCTTCCAAAAGCTTCGGCTCCTTTAGATATAATTTCAGGGTGTTTAACTGCTGCTGAATTGATACTTACCTTTTCAGCCCCGGCTAAAAGCACATTTCTCATGTCATCTATGTCACGTATCCCTCCACCTACCGAGAAAGGTATAAATATTGTCTCAGCCACACGCCTTACCACATCAATCATGATATTCCTTTTTTCATGTGATGCGGTAATATCGTAAAAAACAAGCTCGTCTGCACCGGCTTCATAATAGAAACGGGCCATTTCGACGGGATCTCCAATATCCACATTATTTTTAAAACGTATGCCTTTTGTTGTCGTTCCTCCACGAACATCAAGGCATGGTATTATGCGTTTACTTAACATAATTTTTTCCTACAGACGAAGGGCGCTAACATGGATTCCACATGCAGAAATTTTTCAGCAAAGACAGTCCGGGCCTTCCGCTTTTTTCAGGATGGAACTGGGTGGCAATTATGTTATTGAATCCAATAACCGATGCAAAGAAAATCCCGTAATCTGTTGTGCCCAGAATATGTTCTGAATCGGTCGGATACGGATAGTATCCATGAACAAAATAGAATTCATCATCCTCATTTAAACCCGAAAGAACAGGATGTTTTTTAATGTTTTTCAAGCCGTTCCACCCCATGTGAGGAATTTTTAAGCGGCTGCCGTCTTCGGATTTCATATCCGGCGGAAAGGCCTTGACAAATCCATCTATTATTTTAAGACAGGCTGTTTCATTCTCTTCGCTATATTCCATGATTATCTGAGTGCCAAGACATATGCCAAGTATTGGTTTACCGTCAATAACCGCCTGTTTTATAGCTGAATCCAGCCCAAGACGTTTCAAACTGTCCATAGCGGCGCCGGCAGCGCCGACTCCGGGAAATATTATCCGCTCCGAACCAGCAATTGTTTTTATGTTATTTGTAACAATGCACTTAAAACCTAAATATGAAACAGCCCGCTCCACACTGGCAAGGTTGCCTGCATCGTAGTCAATAATAGCAATCATAAAACTTAGCTCCGCTTAGGCTAAAATAACTTCTTGGCTTCTTCCCATAATTCATTCTTTTCACCCTGAGAAACAGATTCTATTTTTCTATTGCTTTTTAATATAACTTTTTCCATATATTTAAAACGATTTTCAAATTTTTTAATGGAATCCGTCAGAGCATTTTCAGGATGAATGCGCGCAAATCTGGCTACATTTACAAGGGTAAATATAACATCTCCAAATTCCAGGGCCAAACTCGCCTGATCTTCACTTGATTTGTTTAATTCGGTTTTTAATTCCGACCATTCTTCCTCAACTTTCTGCATAACATCTGAAATATTATCCCAGTCAAATCCAACCCTTGCTGCACGTTCGGAAATTCTGTAGGCACGCCTCAGGGCGGGAAGGGCTGAAGGAACCGAATCAAATATCGAGTTGGTTACACTTCGCGTTTTTTCATTCATCTTAATACAATGCCACTGTTTTCTTAACTCATCAGAGCGACTGACCTTACTATTACCGAAAACATGAGGATGACGACGTATCATTTTTTCTTTAGTTGCAGAAGCAGCATCTTCTATATTAAAAGAGCCCCTCTCCTGGAACAGCTTGGCTATAAATAGAATATGAAACAAAACATCTCCCAGTTCTTCGCGGATATCATCGGTATTTCCTGATTCAATTGCTTCTAAAAGCTCATACATCTCCTCTACAAGATAAACCGACATGGAGCGGGGTGTCTGTTTTTTATCCCATGGGCATCCGTTTTCGCCTCTTAACGCGTCAATAAGTTTATTTAAAGCATTTATTCCCAAAATTTTTACCCTTTAAGGTTTTTTATAAACAGATGCAAAACTTGAGATAGGCTATAGGAGTATGGTTAGGTTAGCTGCTTTTCTTCCAGGCCTTTTTTAATTCCTCAATTTTAGATACAAACTGATCTTTCATGTCTTTAGGAATTACTTTAGCCATCTTTTCAGAAATAACTGAAACATGGGGAGAAAGCATAGAGTCTTTGACTATCGGTGCCCCCCCTGGGAGGAAGGCGGTAAGGACTATCAGTAAGACAGAAGCAATTAATACTGCTTTAATTATTCCAAATCCAGCTCCGCATATACGATCAACCCAGCCCAAAAAAGCAATATTTAGAATATACTTGATCACTACGCCAAGAATACTGACGATAAGGAAAACTCCGCAAAAAACAATCAAAAAGCTAACTATATAAAGGTACGATTTGTCTGAAATCCATCCTGATAATGGTTTCGCAAATTCCATGTAATAGCTATAAGCTGCATAGAATCCTCCCAAAACACCAATTATCGAAGACGCTTCTTTGATAAAACCTCTAAAAAAACCCCTTATAAGGCAAAATCCAAAAATAATTACAATCAGAATATCAAACAGATTCATCGCGCCCCTTTAAAGCAAAGAATAGCCAAAAAACAATTGAATTGAAAATTGTAAAATGTAAATTAACAAAGCGGATTTTATGAGTCAAGCTGTTTTTATTTGAAGGGGTTGATCATAAAATGTAGTTTGCATTATTTAAAAAAGTTATGCTATGTTGTAAAAAAACGACATGAATGAAAACTCAAGCAATAAGCAGACAAAACTGACTTTCTCAGATATAGATCTGGCAAAACAGCTTTTCGGCGAACATAACGGTAATCTTCAAATAATAGCTAAAGCAACAGGCGCCACGATCCACGCAAGAGGCAGCACCGTTATTATTCAGGGCGACAGCATTGCAACGAACCTGGCCAAAAACATACTCAACCAGCTTTACGGTCTTTTAAAGGAAAAACTTCCTGTCTATCCCAGTGATGTCGATTATGCTGCAAGAATTCTTTGCTCTGATGATAATATCAAACTTAAAGATATCTTTCTGGATAAGGTCTTCATTACATTAAAAAAAACCGCTATCACACCCAAAAATCGCGCGCAAAAAGAATATATTGATGCTATCCGCAATTATGATATGATTTTTGGGATAGGGCCTGCTGGAACAGGGAAAACATATTTGGCCATGGCTATGGCTGTTTCAGCTCTTTCAAAAGGACAGATAGACCGAATAATTCTTACGAGACCGGCGGTTGAGGCTGGTGAGGCTCTCGGTTTTTTGCCGGGCGACCTGGCGGAAAAGGTTGATCCGTATTTAAGACCTCTTTATGATGCGCTTCACGATATGATGCATTTTGAAAAAGTTTCTAATCTCATGCATCAAGGAGTCATAGAAGTAGCGCCCCTTGCTTTTATGCGTGGAAGAACCCTAAATGACGCTTTTATTATTTTAGATGAGGCACAAAATACAACTTCTGAACAGATGAAGATGTTCTTGACCCGAATAGGATTTAACTCTAAGACTGTAATAACCGGCGATATCACCCAGACAGACTTGCCGGTTAATAAATCTTCCGGACTTATAGAGACAAAAAATATTTTGCAGGGAATAGATGGAATAAAGTTTGTCTTTTTCTCAAAAACAGATGTGGTTAGGCATAGATTAGTTCAGGAAATTATCAGGGCGTATGAAGAACTGGAAGCAAGTAAAAAAAATGTTGATAGTTAAAAAATATATCTTTTATATACTACACAAATGTTTTATACACAAAGCCTATAACTTCCTTTCTTTATCTTTTTATTCATAAAAATAATCCCCATATGAACATAGAACAAAATAATAAACTAATCGGCAATTTTTTTCGGTCAAGCACATCTATTAGATGGTTCATTCTAATAGGTTTTACCATAATATTTACCATTATCCTTTATCCGACCCTTGTTATAACAAAACATTCCTATAAATTAGGAGATGTTGCCGAAAGAGATATTAAAGCACCAAAAGACTTTTTTATTGAAGATAAAGAAGCCACAGAAGAAAATCGTAAAGGGATCGTTGAAAAAGTTTTAACTGTTTACGATAACAATGCGTCTCTTGCCGAAAAACTCAGTCGGCAGGTAGAACAAGCATTTACCAAACTCCGTGAAATTTCCGAAGTATACAAAGAAAACCAGGATAAAACTTCACCCAATGAAGAAATAAAAATCAATTCAGATGGAACAAATAAAGAGATAAAATCATTATCATTAAATGATCAACTCATACAGCTTAAAGAAAGTTTTGAGGAAAAAATCGGCTTCACGGTAACCGATGATGCATATAACCTCCTTATAAAAGAAAAGTTTTCAATTAATCTCGCCAATCTTATTTCCAAAATTCTATCAGACATAATGAATAATGGTGTTGTAATTAACAAAGATATCCTTCTTAAAGAATCAGATAAAGGGATTATATTAAGGGACGTTGAAACAAAAACCGAACAAGTTATTTATAATCTTAAATCATTTTATGGTCCTGACCAGGCAAAAACAATGGTAAGAATTATTGGCCAGCCCCTGCTCAAAGACATAAACTACGATTTGGTCAACCTTGCCGTAACTTTTGTCCAAAAACTAATACAGCCGAATATAACTCTAAACACAAATGAAACCGAAGAACGAAAAAAAAGAGCTGTAGAGAAAATCAAGCCAATTCTTTACAAAATAAAAGCAGGGGAAATGCTTCTTCGTGAAGGTGAAATAATAAACAAAGTTCAGCTTTTGAAACTTAAAAATTTACAGACCCAGACAAACAAAGAGCATATGCTGGCAATAAGTATCGGCGCAGCAATGATAATGCTGTGCCTGCTTATTTTCACCTACATTCTCCACATTAATCATAATAGCCGGTTTGCACGTAATCATAATAAAAATCTAATAGCCATGGCCTGTATGCTTATAACCGTTTTATTGTTTGCCAGAGTATCCGTACCATTGTCTGAAGCACTGACCCAAAATTCGACTTTTGCAAATTCTTCTTCATCAATTATTTTCGGCATTCCCATTGCCTCCGGCGCCATGATCATATGTTTGTTGCTTGGCCTCGATATAGCAATACCTTTTGCAATGGTGACTGCTGCATGTACGGCAGTAATTTTTCAAAGTAGCTTTGAAATTTTCATTTATTTTTTGCTCAACAGCACAATGGCTGCTTACTGGATCCAGAATTGCAGGGAACGTAAAGTATTTATTAAGGCCGGATTAAAGATAGGATTAGTAAATATAGCGCTTTCAACTGCGATCTCTGTTTATCTTTCAGGCTTTTTAGGCTTCAAAATATTAGAGGTCTGGGTTTTTGCCTTTATGGGTGGCATAGTAGCCGGAATCGTTACAGCAGGCATCGCTCCTCTTTTTGAAATAGCGTTCGGCTATACAACTGATATTACCCTTCTAGAACTTGCAAATCTTGAAAGGCCGATTATTCGCCAGCTAATGTTAGAAGCTCCCGGCACCTATCATCATTCTGTTATTGTAGGCAACATGGTCGAAGCTGCGGCTGCTGAGATTGGTGCAAACCCCTTGCTTGCTAAAGCCTGCGGTTATTATCACGATATCGGCAAAATAAAGAAGCCGTTATATTTTATCGAAAACCAGAAAAATGGCAAAAACAAACATGATAAACTGGCTCCATCTATGTCAAAACATATATTGGTTGCTCATGTAAAAGACGGAGTTGAAATAGCAAAACAAAACAAACTTGGCCTGGTTATAATCGACACGATAAGGCAACATCATGGAACGAGCCTGATCAGCTATTTTTATGAAAAAGCAAAGAAACAAAAAGGTGAAGATGCTGTAAAGGTCGATGATTACAGATACCCCGGCCCAAGACCACAGACAAAAGAAGCAGGGCTTGTCATGCTCGCAGATGTTGTTGAAGCTGCCTCACGGGCCCTCGACAATCCCACGCCGGCAAGGATTCAGGGGCTTGTGCAAAACCTTATAAACAAAATTTTTTCTGACGGACAGATTGACAATTGCGAATTAACATTAAAAGATTTGCATAAGATAGCGAAAACTTTTAATAGAATATTAAGCGGAATACATCACCACCGCATAGATTATCCTGAAAAATCCTCTTCTATCAATGGAAAGGTTAAAGATGAGAGTCCTGATAGACAACAGGCAAAACAATCACAAGATTTCTCCGGACATGGTACAGAAAAAGGCTCAGGCCATCTTAAACGCCTTGGACTGTCCTGATGGAGAACTTTCCATCCTGATCGTTAATGATTCCCAAATAGAGGCTTTAAACAAACAATATCTCAATCGATCCGGACCTACTAATATTATAGCCTTCCCAATGCAAGAAGGCGAATTTGCAAACATCTCGCCTCAACTTTTAGGCGATGTGGTTATATCTGTTGAAACCGCTCATCAAGAAGGAATAAATGCCGGAATCAGTATGGAAGAACGTTTTATACAGCTTCTGATTCACGGAATTCTTCACCTGTTCGGCTATGATCATGAAACAACAGAGCAAGAGGCACTTAAGATGGAAAAAAAGAGCGAAGAACTTATGAATTTGTAAAGTCATCAAATCGACGGCAAAGTAAAAAGTTCATATGCAAGGCGTGCGAATCTTGAGGAATGAGACGTAGTTGCTTTACGTCGCAATGACGAAAGATGAAGCACAACGCCGCAGATGGACTTTTTACGAAGCCGTACTGGGAGGTTCAATAATGGCAGGATTAGCTGTAAATGTTGATCACATTGCTACTTTAAGAGAAGCCAGGAAGGTCAGCTACCCAGACCCCGTAGCGGCAGCTGTGCTGGCTGAACTGGCCGGAGCTGATGGAATTGTTGTTCATTTGAGGCAAGACAGGCGCCACATACAGGATCAGGATGTCAGGATTTTGCGAAAAGTTGTTCAGACCAAACTCATCCTGGAAATGGCTTCAACTTCTGAAATGCTTGCTATAGCTCTTGATATAAAGCCTGATCTTGTAACACTAGTGCCTGAAAAGAAGGAAGAACTTACAACCGAAGGCGGACTGGATCTCTTTGTCCAGAAAAACTCAGTTGCTGAAATAGTTGGCACGCTGCAGGACAATGGTATCCCTGTAAGTATTTTCATAGATCCGGCACCTGAACAAATCAAACTCGCACATAAGATAAATGCCTCAACTGTTGAAATTCATACAGGAATTTTTTGTGATGCAACAACACCTAAAAAAAAGAGGCAGGCTTTTTCTAAAATTGTTGATGCAGTTAAAATAGCTCACAAACTTAAACTAAAGATAAATGCCGGCCATGGATTGTGCTACAAAACGATTAAGGCTTTCAAGGGGATGCATGAAATTGATGAATTCAGTATAGGTCACAGCATAGTCTCAAGGGCTGCACTTGTGGGCATGGAAAGAGCTGTCAAAGAAATGTCGGCACTAATTAAAGAACTTTGAAACTACTCAGGTTAATAGACTGTCTGTTCCCTTCAGCCTAAACGCCTGATTTTAACCTATGGAGTGCAAAATGTATCTTGTAACTGCCGGTGAAATGCAGGAAATGGATAGACAGACCATTGAATCCTATGGTCTTCCCGGTAGAGTCCTTATGGAAAATGCCGGCCTGGGTGCAACACAAATACTATTAAAACAATTTAAAGGGCTTGTTGACAAAAAGGTCGGCATTGTCGCTGGACGCGGGAATAATGGCGGAGACGGTTTTGTAATGGCCCGATACCTTTCCCAAAAAGGCATAAGTGTAACCGTATATCTCCTTGCCAAAAAATCTATGGTCAAAGGTGATGCTGCTGAAAACTTAAATCTTTTAGCCCCGCTCGACATTACCGTAATTGAAATGCCGGACCAAAAATCTTTTTCTAAGAACAAAACTTCTATGCTTCATCAGGATATATGGATTGATGCCATATTGGGGACCGGACTAAAATCGGATGTCAAAGGGTATTTCCGAAAAATTATCGAGTTTATTAACAGCTTAGCAAGGCCGGTTTTTTCAGTAGACATACCATCAGGGCTTAATGCAGACACAGGCCAGCCTTGCGGCGCCTGTATCCAGGCTCATACAACAGCGACATTTGCATTTGCCAAAACAGGCCATTTAATTTTTCCAGGAGCAGGTTATACCGGAAACCTCGAAATAATAGATATCGGCATACCTAACTATATTGCCGAAAAGGTGGGACCCAAACAATTCCTTCTGACATCTGCGCTGGTCAGGAGTACACTGCAAAAAAGATCGCCCGAAGCCCATAAAGGTAATACAGGCCATCTCTTAATTATTGCCGGTTCGACCGGTAAAACCGGCGCAGCAGCCATGACAGCACTATCGGCAATGCGTTCAGGTGCAGGACTTGTAACTCTCGGGATACCAAAAAGTCTAAATCCTGTTTTAGAAAGCCAGGTTCTTGAGGTAATGACGAGCCCTCTTCCGGAAGCCGAAGGCGGCATACTCGATGAATCATCATTCGACGAAATCATGGATTTAATTGCCGGTAAAAAATGCCTTGCTGTTGGACCCGGACTTGGGACTGCTTCAGGCACTAAAAATCTTGTTATTCGGATTATTCAGGAATGCCGCATGCCGATTGTAATTGATGCGGACGGTTTAAATAACCTTATTGACAACATCCATATACTAAAAAATCTAAAAAACCCGGTTATATTGACCCCGCATCCAGGAGAAATGTCAAGATTAATAGGCAAGCCTGTGAGCTTTATTCAGAATGATCGGATAAATTGTGCCAGGAATTTTGCAAAAAAATTTAAAGTTCATGTTGTTCTTAAAGGAGCAAGAACTGTAATTGCTCACCCTGATGGAAAAGTTTTTATCAATCCCACCGGAAATCCAGGTATGGCTTCCGGAGGCATGGGAGATGCACTAACCGGAATTATTGCAGGCTTTGTAACGCAGGGATATTCTCCTGAATCGGCTACTCATATCGGCGTCTATTTACATGGAGCCGCCGCAGATACGCTGCAAAAGAATATGTCCCCTTTTGGTTTTCTGGCCACGGAACTCATAAATGCCATTCCAGGACAGATACAACATTTAATTAATGCTACTCAAGTTTCGCACCCCCACTATGCAACAAAAGCTTTAAAGAGCAGGTGTTAGATAGTTTTTTTAAAAAGCAAAATATGTTCACTCTGGCTTTGGCAACGGCACCCCGCCCACCTCGCCTGAGCGAGAGCGATGGCGGGCAGGCATACCCCACCCCGCCCGCCTCGCGTTGCGAAGCATT
>VMSQ01000077.1 GCA_013792055.1 Desulfobacteraceae bacterium | reverse complement strand
GTTCTGTGATGGTTGATAAACATACCAATGCGCTCATTCTTCATGCAACCAGGAATGATATTGAAAGGATTCTCCCATTAATTGAGGAGCTTGACAGACCGACTCGTCAAATCCTGATAGAGGCAAATATAGTTGAAACAAACAAGGATACAGCCAGAGCGCTTGGCATACAATGGGGGGGGGTATATGCAGAAGTTATGGGCGGTGATAAAACCGAATGGGTTACAGCCGGATCAACAACCCCAGATCCTACTTCAGGGCTTGCTGTTAATTTTCCAGCATCTGGAACATCCATAACAGGAACGGCCATGACTTTAGGTTATGTAATTGAAAATTTAGGCAAGCATGTTCTTGCTGTCCAGCTTTCTGCTTTAGAGACAGAGGGTAAGCTCAATATTCTTTCAAGCCCTTCCATTACAACGCTTGATAATCAGGAAGCTTTTATAGAAAGCGGCAGGGAGATCACATTTATTAACAGCGGAGATACTACCGTTTTAGGTGGCCAAGTTGCTCTGCCAGAGCCTATAAAAGCGGTGCTCAGCCTGACAGTTACTCCGCACGTTATTGACGATAAAACCATTAAAATTGCAATCGAAACAACTAAAGATGAACTTGATTCTGCTAGTTCAACAATTTACAAGCAGGTAATTATAAAGAAAACCGCTACAACCACTGTTGTACTGTTTGACGGGCAAACCACGGTTATCGGTGGCCTGAGCAAGGAAACGACGGGCGAGAGCGAATCCGGAGTCCCATGGCTAAGAAAAATTCCTCTATTGGGATATCTTTTCAAGGGGGAGTACAAGAGCAGGGAGATGGAAGAAATACTAATATTTATTACTCCGCATATTCTTAAAGAAAAAGTTATGGATGAGTCCCAGGAATGATAAAAAAATGGATTACTTAAAAATCGTCCATCTTAGCAAGGAACCTTTTTCCAATTCACCTGACCCGGAATTTTTTTTCCAGTCCAGCCAGCATGTCGCATGCCTGCAAAAGTTGGAATTATCTCTACGTCTTCGGAGAGGTTTGAATGTAGTTATCGGTGATATCGGTACTGGGAAGACCACTCTTTGCCGACAGATTATCCGAAGATTTGCAAAGCAGGATGAGACAGAGACACATCTCATACTGGATCCAAAGTTCAGCAATCAGTCTGAATTTTTGAACACTATTGCTGAAATGTTTGGATTGGAAAAAGCGGAAAAAGATTCAGATGAATGGCAAATTAAAGAGAGGATAAAAAACTATCTCTTTCAAAAGGGCGTGGATGATGAGAAAAAGATCATTCTTATTATTGATGAAGGCCAGAAAATTCCTGTTTTCTGTATCGAAATTCTCCGCGAATTTCTTAATTATGAAACCAATGAATATAAGTTGCTTCAGATAGTTATTTTTGCTCAGAGAGAGTTCGAGCAGACACTGAAAGAACATGCAAATTTTGCTGACAGGATGAATGTCTGCCTGTTCTTAGGCCCGCTTAATTTCCGGGAAAGCAGATTGATGATTAAATTCCGTCTGGACAAGGCAAGTATGGGTAACAGAACTTCTGTGAAATTCAGTTATCCGGCTTTATGGGCTATATACAAAGCTGCAGGTGGTTATCCGCGAAAAATAATTAACTTGTGTCATCAGATTATACTGACTCTGATTATTCAGAATCGCTTTAGAGTTAACTGGGCATTAGTGCGTTCATGCGTTAAAAGAGTATCCGGCGAGCAGTCAAGGAAATGGCACTGGGCAGTTGCTACAGTCTTGACATGCCTGGTAGCAGCGGTATTGATATTGAGTCCTTTTGGTGAACAATTAGGAATAAGGTTTGCATGGAAAACCGAGGATTCGCAATCTGTGTTGTCCAGCTCATTGGCTGGGAATTTGGTTCACGAAAACGAAAAAGATCTGATTAAGGAAGAGCCATCAGATTTAGAGGTTGCAACAGCTCAGATCGATATAAATCCTTTAGCAAAAGAAAGTGTTGATAATGGAGTTCACAAAGAGGTTGTTGAAGATGCTTTGCCTAATGAGTCTATTAAGTCAAACAATTATCCTGAAATGTTAGGGCAGATAAGAGCGAGATATGGAGAAACTGTTTTAGAGATGGTATATAAAATATATGGGACACCTGATTATAACATGCGCAAGAAAATTTTGTCATCCGTGGTACGTATTAATCAGCATATAAAAAATCTTGACGGAATATACATTAATGAGGTCATAAATTTTCCTGCTATGCCCATAATGATTACTCCTTTACCAATAAAAGGATGCTGGGTTCTGGTAGATAAAAAAGACGAGCTTGAAAGCGCTTACCAATTTATGAGAATCTATCCTGATTCTAAAGGTCCCCTCCGAATGGTTCCTTATTGGAATAGTCGTGATGGTTTGCAATTCGCTATTATTATTAAGGCTTTTTTTGCCGATGAAGAATCGGCAGAAATCAGTTTGAAAAAATTGCCCTCGATAATTTCTTCAGGTGCAAAAATTATTACTAATTGGGACGATGATACTGTCTTTTTTTCTAATGTCCCAATAAATTAGTTGATTGGATGATTGGTGAATCAACGAATCAACTACTCGACCATTTCCCCACTCGACTACTCGACCAATTTAATTGATGCGAAAGGAATAGTATAATTGCAAAGAAAAAGGTTGGGCGACATGCTTATTGATGAAGGGCTGCTGACTGAAGAACAGCTCAAGGATGCCATAATAGCTCACCCTAGAACAGGCCTCAAGCTTGGTCAGTATCTTGTACGTCAGGGGATAGTTACCGAGCCTCAGGTCAGAGATGCTGTCTGCAAGCAGCTGAAATTACCTAAATATAATCCTAAAGATTATCCAGATGAAATCAACCTCGGACACCTTATTCCGTCAGATATAGCACAGAAATATCAATTAGTTCCTTTAAAAAAAAAGGGCCGCCTTCTTACAGTTGGCATGACCGATCCAAGGGATATTGAAGCACTGGATACAGCCGAAGTCATGACAGATACCGAGGTGGAGCCTGTAATCTGCACTGAGAAGGAATTCGCAGATTTAATGAGCAGAATTTACGGCCAATATTCGAGTCTTGGCGGTGTCATGGAAAGTATGGACGAAGATGTGCAATATGATACTGAGACCGAGGCTGAAGCAGCACCAGCCATAGAAGATATGGAGGTAAGTTCTCTTCAGGATATGGCTGAACAGGAGCCGGTCGTAAGGCTTGTCAATTCAATTATTTCCAATGGTGTTCAGCAAGGAGCAAGTGATATACATATAAGCCCTGAAAAGGACTATGTGCGTGTTCAATTCCGGATTGACGGTAAGCTCCATGATGTTCCCGCGCCGGCCAAATCCATGATACTGCCCATAGTTTCAAGAATTAAGATACTATCCAATATGGATGTTGCTAAATCAAGAGTTCCCCAGGATGGACGATTTACGGTAAAGATGGAAAGAAAGGAGATTAATGTAAGGACTTCTGTTATGCCGACCATCTATGGGGAAAATCTTGTCATGCGCTTGTTGGACATGAGCACAGGTGTCTATACCCTGGAACGCCTTGGTATGTGCGAGGAGGACAGAAATAAGATTGATGGAGTCATAAACAAGCCATATGGTATGATTCTTAGTACAGGTCCAACCGGAAGCGGAAAAAGCACGAGTCTGTATGCAATATTGAAAAAGCTTAATAAACCGGATGTCAATATAATTACCGTTGAAGATCCGGTTGAGTACAGGATGGAATGGGTACGTCAGGTCCAGTTGAACGTAAAAGCAGGGATGACTTTTGCGAGCGGTCTTCGCGCTATTCTCAGGCAGGACCCTGATATTATAATGGTGGGTGAAATACGGGATGCGGAGACAGCAGGCATCGCTATACGGGCGGCACTGACAGGGCACAGGGTATTGAGTACCGTACATACGAATGATGCGGCATCAGCAATTACACGGCTCCTTGTTCTGGATATAGAGCCTTTTCTTGTTTCATCCTGCATATTGGTATCCTTTGCACAACGGCTGGTTAGAACTATTTGTCCTAATTGCAAAGAGCCTTATAATCCACCAGAGGGATTACTGGCTAACTGGAATATGGAAGGCATTGAGAATGCCGATTTCCAGCGCGGGAAAGGTTGTGTAAGTTGTATGAATACCGGATACAAGGGCCGAACCGGCTTATACGAGGTCCTTGTTATCGATGAAATGATCCAGGAAATGATTATGGAGAAGAAGTCTGCCCAGGAGATATCTATTGCCGCTCAAAAAGCCGGAACATTTAGGAGGTTGAGGGAAGATGCGGCCAATAAGATATTGCAGGGTATAACTACATTTGAAGAAGCTGCCTCAGCGGTCATGTTTTAAGGGTTAACCCTTTGAAATCATTGGTGCCCCCGGCAGGAATCGGACCTGCGGCACATGGATTAGGAATCCAATGCTCTATCCACTGAGCTACGGGGGCATGTATTTATTCAACAGATACTTTTTGCCCCGGATATATTTTGCTTCTGGGTGTTAAATTATTGGTGCGCAAGAAACGCTCAAGGGGCATTTTGTGCAGTTTTGCTATCCTGAATGGGCTATCTCCGTGTTTTACCAGATATGTTCTTAGACTTCCTTTTGTTGCAAGTCTTTCATCTTTTTGTCCTGGTATTTTCAACACCTGTCCAACATGAAGATCTGTATTGGAAAGATTGTTCAGCTCCTGAAGATTTTTTGTTGTAGTATTAAAGCGTCCGGCAATAATCCAAAGAGAGTCACCGCGTTTTACAACATATTTTGATGTATGTTCATATGTTGGCGTGTGAGTCGAGTATGTTGCTCCCTTTTGAGGGACTTTCAGTTTTTTGCCTGCTACGATAAAATTGCTTTTGCGCATGTTGTTGGCCAGCTTAATGCTTTCAACGCTTGTGCGATAGCGCCTGGCTATAGTGGAAAGACTTTCTCCTGGATTAACTTTGTGGTAAACAATTTCCGTACTTTTCGTACCTCTAGGCGGAGAACAGACTGATATCTTATCCAGCTTTGAAAGCAGTTCTTCAGATTTGCCCAGGGGAATTCTTAGAGGATATTGATCAGAGGGCAATATATTGTATCTTAGCTCTGGATTAAGCTCTTTTATTATTTTTTCAGAAGTTCCTATATTGCTTGCGATATCATTGAGATGCACCTGTTTTGACACAGATACAGTTTCATATTCGTATGGAGAATCTATTTTTATTGAATCAAGCCCGTATTGCTTCTTATTTTTGATTATATGTAAAGTTGCAAGAAATCTTGGGACATATCTGGCGGTTTCAAGCGGAAGCCTTTGATAGAGGTCCCAGAAATCGTCAAGATAATTTACATTCTGGCTTCGTATTACGCGGAGCACCCTTCCTTCTCCACAATTATAAGATGCAAGAACTGTGTTCCAGTCGCCGAAGATGTTATGCAGTTCTTTCAGATACGCAATAGCGGCTTTTGTTGACTTAACAGGATCAATTCTTTCATCAATGAATATGTCGCGCTTAAGGCCAAACTTATAGCCGGTTGAGGGAATAAACTGCCAAAGGCCAAGAGCTCTGGCTTTTGAAAGCGCAACCACATTAAATCCGCTTTCTATAAGGGGAAGCCATGACAGCTCAACAGGAAGGCCGGCTTTTTTAAGTTCCGATACTATAAATGGGCGATATTTGCCTGAACGCTTGTAAGATCTAATAAAAAAATCTTTTTCTCTACCTTTGGTAAAAAGATCTATTTCAGCCTTGATGTGGTTGTTTAGCACAATTGGTATAGCGTTATGATCTCCATTTACAACTATATTACGTGACGCGTAAATTTCTAAGATGCGTTTTGAAATCATAAAACGCAGGTCCTCTTTCTGCTGTATTAAATTCGGATCGTCATCAGTATCGACATTTAAAATTAAAGAGTATGCCTGATCAAGAGCCTCGAGAGCATTTTCAAGCTCTCCTTTTTGCCAGAAATCCTGGGATACCTGGCAGAAGTCAAGAGCCTCATCCAGAACAGACTGTATTTTATTATTTGCTGTGTATTGCCCCTTTTTAATTTCTGCTTTGCTGTGGTCGGTTCCGGCAATATTGGTAGCAGAGGATTTCTTGTTTGTATTGTTTGCCTTAAGATTTGGCTTTGTGTCGGGAGGACTTTTTAATTCAGATAAAGCAGAATTTTTATCCTGATAAACGGAAGTTTTCTGCATTGTATGGACGCATCCGCACAATAGAAATAATATTAAGGCTGATACAAAATATATACGTGAATTTATCAACATAAATTCCTTAAACAAGCTTTTTTAAATCCTCTTTGGGAATAGTTAAATGTTAAATTTTATCGATAATTATAAAACACTCTTTCTTTGATAGATAATTTTACACGCAAGCTTTATGCCAAGAATCTGTACATATTTACTTCTGTAAATTTAATAATATGCTGAAATTACTTTGAATATATATCTATTATTAATCTATTTATTCTATTCTTCTATATTTATAATCTAAAAAAACTGATTAATTTTAAATAAAGTTGCACAAATTGGAATTTTTTGACAAATTTTGTTGAACCGCAATAGCGAGCGTATTCCCCGTAGCTTGCTGTGGGGGAATTAATTAAATTAAAATTCAGCTATCGTGCGAAATTGATTTGGAAAAAGTATTTTTTGATTTTTTGTTTGATTACACAATAAGATACATCTTTGTCAAGGTTTTATATATAGTTAATTGATTGATTTTTGTAAAGATAAATATGTTGATTAAAATTTAGTCTTTATTTTCAGGCGAGTTGCCATCAATTTTTTGCGTCAGATGAAGCTGGATGCTTGTTTGAGATCGATATCTCCAATATTTTTATCTCCAGATCTGAAATTTGGAATGATTAGGCTTAAAAAACAAAGGGAAAAGACGATATTGTAAAAAAAAGGCTTAATATTTAGTCATAACTTGGATTAATTGGAAATTATGCCCAGCAATAGGATTTGATATTTATAAAAGAGACAGTTATCTATCTTTCTTTTTATAATTTTATAAATTAAGAATATTGATTTTAAAATTATAATAATTTGCATTAACAATGCAAGTTTTTTATAGTATATGCCAGCGTAGCTCAGCTGGTAGAGCTACTGATTTGTAATCAGTGGGTCGGGGGTTCGAGTCCCTCCGCTGGCTTCATTAGATAATAGCGGGAATTTTTTATTCTGTATCAAAACGACAAGGTGGGGTTCCCGAGTGGTCAAAGGGAACAGACTGTAAATCTGTCGGCGAAGCCTTCGGAGGTTCAAATCCTCCCCCCACCACCACCTCAAAGCAAGTCGTATGTAGGAGATTTCGGTTTGATATCGGGATCGATAATGAACTACATGGCTTCCTGCACAACTCTTACTGCGTTCTGCGTTTTTGAGGAAATTTAATTATTATCTCTAAGGCTTAATTTTTGTGGACAATTATAATTGAGTTTATAATAATTAATTTGAGCGGGAGTAGCTCAGTTGGTAGAGCTCTAGCCTTCCAAGCTGGAGGTCGCGAGTTCGAGTCTCGTCTCCCGCTCCAAAGCAAAATTTCTTAGCCTTAAAGGTATTCAGACAGATTAGAACTTATGGTCTTCGTCCCAATTGGAAGAATGGAACAGTGGAATGATGGGTTTAGAGGAATAAAATTCATTTTGTCCTTCTGCTCACTATTCCATTATTCCAACATTCCATTGTAGATGGCACGAGATAATGCTAAAAGAGTTACAATGTTAATGCGTTGTAGAAAATCCGAGACGTAAATATTATTGCCCACGTAGCTCAGTCGGTAGAGCGCTTCCTTGGTAAGGAAGAGGTTCACCGGTTCGATCCCGGTCGTGGGCTCCAGTATAAAACAATGGATTTATAAAAGGCGGCCGGGTTTGTAAAAATTTGTTTAGGGCGGTCTTATGATAGTTACAAGGCAATAAACTGTTGTAATAAGTTATTGCGACAAATCAGAGGAGGATGGTAATATGGCTAAGAAGAAGTTTGAGCGGACCAAGCCGCATGTTAATGTAGGTACTATTGGTCATATAGATCATGGTAAGACCACTCTTACTGCGGCGATAACGAAGCATATGGCATTCAAGGGCCTGGCTG
>VMSQ01000262.1 GCA_013792055.1 Desulfobacteraceae bacterium | reverse complement strand
GGGTCGAAAAGGAACGTATCGTGCCGATCAAGGACGCCGCTGCGAAAGACAATTGACGAAACATGGCCGTCGCCGGTTGCCCGCAGACTCATGACAAAGCGCAAGCTTCCTTTGTTCAGACGGCTTTGATCGGGATGGGGAACGATGGAAGGGTTGAAAAGGGCGGCTGATTCAATAGCGTACTCTTTTGTAAAGTAAGCTCCGATGAGGGCCCTTTTAACATCGCTGAGCATTGCATCCCGGGGAAGATATCCTTTCACCTCATTCAGGTGGCGCTCAAAAATATGTCCAATGTCTTGGTGTCGTCCGGAAAAGCCAATCATTATTTGAGTAATTAAATTTTTGGCCGCTGTTTCAGACAGGCTCATTATCCGCTGAATTATTTTAGGGATGCGATACCTCTCATTGGGAAGATGAAGACTGGTGATTACCCGTGATGTATCCCTTGCGATCTTATTTGCTTTTCTTTCAACTTTCAGCCTTTGATGTTTTTTTGCTTGCATATCATTGTGTCCTTAACGTCGATTGAAATTTTATGCGCTGCATCGAAAGTCTGTTCATCAGGACAGATTTTCAATTCCAGCCTATCCTCGAAGTTGATTTTCCGGTCTGCGATCATCCGGCAATGCTCATCTACAGCGGGGGCCGGGAAGCCGAGAGGCAGAGTCTTACCAATTCATCAATTACGGCCGTACCGGCGCACATGACCGTATCCGCGCCGCCCCAGTATATTTTTACCGTACCGTCGTCTTCCGGAACAGCGCCGCAGGTAAAGACAACATTGGGGACATAGCCAACTACCTCCCAAGGATCCTCAGGCTGCAATATCCACTGATCGGAAACGCCGATGATGTTGGCCGGATCATCAAGGTCATGCAGGGCCGCGCCGAGTCGATACACTGTTCCCGACATCGTCTTAAAAACGCCATGGTAAATATGAAGCCAGCCCTTGTCCGTTTTAAATGGCGGTGCGCCGGGCCCGATTTTCATTTCATCCCAGTGATAGGCCATCGGCTTCATAATCACCCGGGAATCGCCCCAGTGCACGAGGTCGGGAGAATAGGAAATCCAGATCGACCAGGGCGAAATTTCCGAATGCGGCCGATCCAAACGCACATACCGATCGCCGAACTTTTCAGGAAAAATGACCACGTTGCGGAGGTCGGCCTGGGTGATCAGCGCAATACGTTCCACTTTTTCAAAATCCCTGGTGCGCGCCAGGGCAATCCGCACGCCGTGACGGGAATAGGCGCTATAGGTCAGCAGGTACTCCCCCTTTACAGGGCAAATTCTGAGGTCCTCGACCCCGAACGCCTCATATTCGGCAAAGATGCCGTCCACTGACGGTGTGAGAAAAGGTTTGGGATGAACCTTAAATGAAAAACCATCCTCGCTGTCGGCCCTGCCGATGATGGAACGCCCGTTTAGCAGATGCGACCTGAAAAGCATAATGTAACGATCGTTATGTTTGACGATGCCCGCATTGTGAACTGTAGCGACTGGATACGGCACATCCTTTCTTGTCAGTATGGGGTTTTTTTTATATCGTGTTATTATTGGATTATGTGTTTTCATCGTGATCTGTCCTATAAAATCATTTTAACAGTTGATTACTTCATTTTTGGCAATTTGGGAAAAGATGAACGATACCATACTGGGCAGCCCCTATAAGCGCGGCCTCCGGGTTTGTAATCACATGCAACGGAATTTCTTTTATCAGATTGCTCATTCGACCCTTTTGATGGAAAGCATGCAGGAATGCTTTTTCTTTCAAAAAAGGCAAAACTCTTTCAGGAAGTCCTCCAGCGAGATAGACACCCCCCTTTGCCAATACCCTCAAACCAAGATTTCCGGCTTCCGCCCCTAAAATAGCAGAGAAAAGTGTGATTGCTTTAACACATATCGGGCATTGCCTCTCAGTGTTAAGGGCTGTCTCAATTATCAACGGAACCGGATTGGTTCCCGCTAATTCGAATTTATCTGTCAACCAAGCCGGCTCTTTTTCGTACTTTTGGTCTTTTAAAAATCGATAAATATTATAGATGCCCTGCCCCGAACACACTCTTTCGTAACTGACATGACCATATTCTTTTTGTAAATACCGGAGCAAATCACACTCAATCGCACTATTGGGAGCGAAATCACCATGCCCGCCCTCGGAAGCAAAAGAGGCGTATTTTGCCCCATCCCATGTTAAAAAGGATTCACCAAGACCTGATCCCGGCGCAATGATCGCCTTGTTTCCGTTAACATCCTTTTTTGCGGCACTCAGCGTAACAATGTCTCCGGGTTTGAGCTCGGTCAACGCATACGCGGTGGCTTCAAGATCGTTGATAAGCTTGACCGTCGTCACATTCAAATCGCGCTGTATTTTCTTTTCATCTATCACCCATGGTAGGTTGGTTATCTTAGCCTTGCCATTATCAACGGGACCGGGAACCCCAAATACGCAAAAACTCACCGCTACCCTCTGGCTGGATAAAAATTCGGCCATTAGCACTTCAAGGCATGAAAAATCAGCCGTTCTTAATTGCACCGTTTGTGAATACGCAGTCAAACGCTCAGAAAACGTGTAAAGGCCTATATTTGTTTTGGTTGCACCGATATCCGCGGCAAGAAAAATGGGATGGTTCATTGGTCCTCAGTCTCAATTGCTCATTGTCTTTGTCCGGTTTCCGGATGGACGCTTACCTAATTATTTTATCTCTCTCCGGCTCTTATTTTATCAAAAAAAGGCGTTCGCTTTAGTTTAATACACTCAGCCGCATATAAATACATGGCCGCTGACCATGTTTGCCAATCCTGCCCTTTGGGTTTACCATCCTGGGCTTTAAACCATTCATTGAACCCAAATTCCACTTTAGCTTTATTGACGGACTGCATTAGTTTTGTAAGTGCTTCAAACTTTTTTTCAGCTAGTTTATATCTGCCCGCTGCCACTAAAGCGGCTATATAAAATCCGCAAATAAATGGCCATACCCCTCCATTATGGTAATCCCCGGGGGGGTTAAATTTTGCATATCTCTGTCGCCAGTCATTATCTCCCGGATTAATAAAAGGGAAAAAATTTGGCGGTAAATCCATAACCAGATCTCCATTGGTTTTTAATTTCCGGCACTCTTCTTCTATCCAGGAAATCATATTTAAAGATCTTGACGGCGAGGCAATCCCCGAAAGAATTGCCAGACTATTTCCTAAAAGATCAAAACGTTCACTATTGTATATTTTATAAGACCAGAGCGCATAGTGTGGTTTAAATTTTATTTTCAAACCTTCATCTATGTAATGTTTACCGTCCTCTTCTTTGATAGAAAACCGACCCATCATTTTTTTTAAATGGCTTGCCCGCTCATCAAGGCTAAATAATTTTAAGTAAATGTACACTATGGTATTAACAAAAAGGCCATACCCTAAAACCCACTGTTCATCTCGCCAATCACTGGTAGGAAGCTGGGTCACTAAAACCCGATCGGACGGAGACTGATACTCCATCCAGGTAAGCGCCTTTTCAACCGCTTCTTCTAAAAAATCATCTTCTCCTGTAAATTCACGAAATATTTTTATTGCCATGAGAAATAAAGGGGTAGTATCACTTGCACCTCTTTCTTTGGGATCATGAACAATGGATGGGATATGCCCCAAACGTGTCTGATTCTTTGCCAAAACCTGAAATACTCTTCTTAAGGAATTTATTAATGTTTCATTCCCCGTTACCAAAACCCCAAGGCTTGCTATCATTAAATCTCTTGTATATGGCTCAGGATAACCCCACCCTGCTGTTCTAGGAAGATTTTTGAATGGTCCCCTATTGTTATGCAAAAGCACCTCAAGAGCCGCCTTTTTTGCTTTTTCTATTAATACATTTAAGCTTTGTTCCATTATGATATCCCCAGTCGTGTAGAAATAATTTCTACGAAGCGTTTAGCAACTATCTTATAATTAAAATTTTCAACGACTCTTTTTCTTGCTGCTTCGCCCAATTTATGGCGTAGCTCCGGACTTTCCATTAAATCCATTAAATAATTGGCAATATCATGAACACTTGCACGATAATCAACAATACGAGGAATTGGAAAAATGACCCTCTGTCTTTCCTGAGACCCCGATTCGCTGAACACCATAGTTTCTTTTGAAAGAATTTCCTGTGCGACTTCGGCCAGGAGAGCGGTTTTCCCATGAACAAGCGTATCCAGCATTCCCATAGCCTTTATTCCTATAACCGGCTTTCCACATGCTCCAGCCTCAATTTGAGGCATTCCAAAACCTTCTAACCGGGAAGGCGCCGCATAAATATCGCAGGCGTTAATTAAATATGGCATAAAATTTCTTGATAATCTATTCATCACATTAATTATGTTTTGGCTGATCCCCAGCTGATGTGATAGTTTATAATCAGATGCATTTTGTAATTCGGTTCTGTCCTGAGGCCAGACCTTGCAAACATATTTCCAGGGAGGGGCTTTAGGATTATTGATAGCTAACGCCTGCATAACTTCTAAAGCTCCTTTGGAAGCGGCATCCCCGCCAACTGTTAAAATTATAATGTCGTTAGGGCCAATCCCTAACGCTTCCCTTACAGCTGTCACCTTAGGATTCGTCTTGTCCATGGGATGAAAAGTATCCGTATCACAGCCTACAGGCAGCACCTCAATATTGTCTCCATTTATTCCATCTCGAATATATACCTCTTTCACCCAGTTTGAAGTGACTAAAATGAGCGGGAGTGCATTTAATATTTCCTGATAATTTGCAATATATCCATCAGCAACGAACCATGGAACAGGCTGAACTCCATACTGCTGAGGATGAAGGATTAAATCCGGAGAATGCCCCCAATAACCAACCCCAAGAACAACATCAGGTTTAAACCATCTATAGTACCACTCTTTTTCCTGAGGCGATTCAAAATTTACGGGATAAGCATCTACGCCCATTTCTTTTAATCCTCTGTATAATAATTCTCCCTGTGTGGCTAAACCACCGGGAGAAGCGGGATAATCATATAAAAGCAGAACTTTCATTTTAACCCTCCTTGAGCATTGTTTTAATCTTTTCTCCTTGCTTAAAACACCAGAAAGCCTCTCTTTTCGGTGTTGTCAACGCCTCAAAACTATTTGTCAAAAACCGGTATGTTTTGGTTATAATGTTGTACTTTTTGAGCCAGATATTTTCAGGGAGTTCAATGACCCTGTCAGCATTTTTGATAGCCTGTGGATAACAGGTTTTGTTATCATCTTCATATGCGAAAAACCATAACTGACGTGAATTTAATTTTTTTTCCTCCCATAAAAATAAAACTGCTTTGCCGGTCTCTTCATGTCTTTTATGCCGGGTATATTCTCCAGCAGGACTATGAGTAATAATCAGATCATAATTGATTTTTGGTAATAAAAATAAAATTAATTTTTCTATCTTTTTTTTAGAAAGCGGTTTTTGTTCCGGACTGTCATCAAGGTCTCCCATTGCCCCATTTGCGCCATAAAACTTTAAAACTTTTAAGAATTTTGGAGCACGATCCGTATCATTTCCTCTGCAAAGAGATATTATCGTCCATTTACACTCAGGATTCATCAAAATCATCCCTCCGGCCCATAACGTTTCATCATCAGGATGAGCGACAATCACAGCGATCTCTTTAAAATCAAATTCTTTATTCAAATTCATTACCAATTTTCCTGGCTCTTTCAGGATGATCCAAATCAATTCCTTGTTTCAACGCTGTTTCTATTAATAAATTCCATCCCATAGCTAATTCCAGATAAGGATTAAATTCTCCATAATCAGGGATTTGCAACGTAGGAAAAGATGTTTTCCGGGTCGATATTGCAATGATGGTCATCCCTATTCCTTTTACCAAAGTTTTTTGTATTTTGGGCTCTTCCTCCTGAAAAGGATCTATAACGATTATAATTTCATCTGCCGACATCACCTCTTCAATTCCATGAACCGCATAAGTCCCTTCAAGGTAATCCGATTTTTTTCTTGCAATTTCATTGGTTTTTAGCGTTAATTCTTCTGCAACGCCGTTATTTCTGCCAGAAAAATAGATCATTTTGGAAGAAACCAGTTTATTGACTATTTTTTCAGGAATTTTAATTTTTAATACTTTTTCTATTAAGTTCCCCATCTTATTTAAATCGGGAAGGTTTTTATTATTGGATTTTCTAAATAATATATCGTAAAATATCGCCTGCTCCATAACTGTTTTAGTAGCCGGCACAGCCTCTTCATGACCGCTTCCCAGCAGATAACCATAATCTGCATTATTAATAATTTCGGTATTTTTATGGGCAACCACAGCAATAATATTTTTATGCTTTTTCTTTCTTAATTTTTCAATTAATGTAACACTTTCTTTTGTTTTGCCCGAATTGGAAGCAATAAAAACAGTATAATCATCAAGATTATATTCGGCAGACTGACTGGCGCCTTCTGTTATTATCATTTCTTTATAGTTATGGCGCCTGGCATCATAAATAACTTTTTTTGCCGGGAAAATTCTTGAAGATCCTTCGCCGGTTAATAATATTTTTTTATGTTTAATATGTTTAATAAATTCAAAAATTTGCAATGTATTCGTAGCAGCTAAAATTTTTTTTACTTCCAGCATTTCCTTGACCAGGAAATATTTTCGATATTTTCCATCAATATTGTTCATTAAGCTACTTCCTGCATACAGTTAATCAATTCTTTGACTTTAACAGTTGCAATGCCGGAATTGATATCGGACATGGCGTAGGGAATGACCAACTCGTTGTTATGAATTATCGCACCGCAGGAATAAACAACATTGGGAACATATCCCTCG
>VMSQ01000337.1 GCA_013792055.1 Desulfobacteraceae bacterium | reverse complement strand
GGGTGGAATATCGAGGGGAAACCCTCCCTCTTGATTTCATTTTCGGCACAACCAGAAAACAGGAAATCAAAGGGTGTCCAGTTTATACTGTAAACTTTAATCTGTCGAGTTAAGGAACTAAAATTATTGCATCATTATTAATTGATAATTTGTACTGTTTTGATTCCGTTTATTCGGGAAAGGAGGTTTTATGAGCGCTCTTTCTCAGGTAGAAAAAATATCCGAAAAATATTCTGTATCTGCTGAAGAATTTATTCGTTCGAGCGTAATTACAAATCTTAGGGAAAAACAACGATTGCTTCAGATAGAACGTTTTGAAATTTTAGCCAGATATCAGGCTTCAAATGTAGAAGAATTAAATCATAAGATCACAGAAGGCACTGCGCCGGAACATCCTGCATGGGAAGATTTAATTGAAGTTAAGAATATTGAACAGGAAATTAGCGAGATAGAAAATGATATCGGAGCATTATAAACGAATAAAAGGAAATGTTGAGCGCAAGTTTTCTGATATTTTGAAGTCTGCTGAATTAATCCATGGAACAGCCGGGCAAATTCGCAAGCTGCGACTTTATTTAATTGACAATACTTTTGTAGATATCTGGTATTCGCCTGATGGCAGCTATTCATACCACTGGGAGCAACGAAATGTCAGAGATGCTATCTACCGTCATGACAACGCTCCTCATAATAAATGGCGAAATGTTTCAACATTTCCCAAACATTGTTATGACGGTAGCCAGCTAAATGTTACTGAAAGTTTCCTGTCGGATGATTCTGAAAATGCAGTCGAAGAATTTCTTCGACTGGTCAGGGAGCGAATGGTTGCTGAGCAGATAGCTGCAAAAAAGACAGATAAAACCAGATGATTAAATGGAAATTCCTTTTGATACCTCGCAGCTCTGCTGCGGGGTAGTTCATTAAAAGCTATTAAATACACTGCTTATTTTAGCCTAAAATTCACCCGGCTCATTTTTAAGTTTTTATCTCCAATGGCAGATTTCAGACTTGGTTCTAAAATAAAGATACGCTCCGGCTCAAACATTTAATCAAA
Organism: Desulfobacteraceae bacterium; assembly: GCA_013792055.1. Taxonomy (GTDB): domain Bacteria; phylum Desulfobacterota; class Desulfobacteria; order Desulfobacterales; family ETH-SRB1; genus B13-G4. The sequence continues at coordinate 6,069 of VMSQ01000337.1, read as the reverse complement.
GAACATATCAGTATATGGATATGGTAAAAGAAGAAGGATATAATTTTGGTTTTGATCCCAGAGCCTGCGAGAACTGCTCTGGCTACTGCTGTACCGGTGAATCCGGCAATATCTGGGTCAATAAAGAAGAAATCAAAAAAATTGCCGGTTTTTTGGATTTATCTTCTGAGGACCTTGTCAAATATTATCTAACAAAAATTCACTATAAGTATTCTCTAAAAGAACTCAAAATCAGCGGTGATTTCCAATGTGTATTTTTTGATGATAAAAATAAGAATTGTTCAATCTATGAAGTCAGGCCTAACCAGTGCAGAACATTTCCTTTCTGGGATTATTTTAAAAATAACATTGAAAAAATAGCAAAAGAATGCCCTGGTATTAAAATTTGTTGCATTTTATAAAATGCGATATATTATACTTTAAAAATAATAGGCCGATAACGTTACGTTCTTATTAAGAATAATCTTAAAAGTTACAAAAAAACGAGAAAAAAATGCAAATAATCACTGGCCGTTTTATCAAGGTTTTTTTTGTATTATCCATCACGCTTTTCTTAAGCTTTCCTTCCCAGGTTCTATCCCAGACTAAAGACCAAAATACTGCGCCCCAAGAAACAGAGCAAACTTCACCCTTAGTCCAAAGTATAATTATAGATACTCCCGTTCCAGGGAAAAAAATTGATGAAGCTGGAGAAAAAATAGGAACGGGAATTGAAAAATTTGGAGAAAATGCCTCGTCACATATTGGTGAATGGATAAATGCAAAGGCTTTTGCCGGCATAACATGGCTAAAGCTGGTTGTTTGTCTATTTTTGCTGTTTCTTGTAGTCCTTATTGAACGTATCCTTAAATTCATAATTCAGAAAAAGAAACGTAGCATACCCCAGGAAGAAGATATTATATCCTGGACCAAATTTCTTCTTGAGGCAATTGAGAAACCGCTTTCACTTGTCATCTGGATTTATGGAATCTATATAGCGCTGTCTCCCCTTTTAGCTCATTTTAAAGCCTCAGATGGTACCAACCTTGTTCATAGTGTAGCTCAAAGAATTGCCGATATAGGCGGAATACTTGCAATTATCTGGCTTGCCTTCCGTCTGGTTCAAATCGTTGATATAAAGTTGAAAAAATGGACTGCTTCCACTGAAAGCGCCATCGACGACATGCTTGGTTCCCTTGTAGGAAAGACATTAAGAATATTTATCATAATTATCGGCGGTATGATAGTTATTCAAAACCTTACAGGCCTTCAACTGGGGCCATTAATTGCTTCACTTGGAATAGGTGGTTTAGCTGTAGCTCTGGCAGCCAAAGAATCTATTGCCAACTTTTTTGGAACCCTTACTATTCTATTTGACAAGCCCTTTCAGGTCGGAGAACGCATAGTTATCGACAACTGTGACGGGGTTGTTGAATCAGTGGGATTCAGAAGCACACGTATCAGGACTCTGAAAGGCCATCTGGTCACTATCCCAAATGAAAAAGTTGTAAACTCAGCACTTGAAAATATAGGACGCAGGCCCCATATCAGATGGCTCACAAATATTACCATAACTTATGATACGCCCCCGGATAAAGTTGAAAAAGCAGTAAAAATTATAGAGAATATTCTTGATAACCATGAGGGAATGAACAAAGATTTTCCACCAAGGGTATATTTCAACAATTTCAATGATTGCAGCCTGAATATTATGGTTATTGTATGGTATCATCCTCCCGACTACTGGGATTGCCAGGCATGGATACAGAAAACATGTCTTGAAATTATGAGGGAGTTCGAAAAAGAAGAAATCGAATTTGCTTTTCCAACCCAGACTGTTTATCTCGCAAACGACGAAAAACGCCAGCTTAAACTTCAATTATTATCAGGTGAAAACATACAGAAAGTTTAAATTAAAAATATTAATATTTTTAATTTATATAGTATCTTGAGACTCCAAAGTTCTGCCGTCATGCCGGTCCCGGATCGGGGTCCGGGATGACGGATCCGGCATCCAGCTTCATTATGCTCTTGGAATTATTCTGGATTCCGGCTTTCGCCGGAATGACGTCACGAATGAATCAAAACCATGAATATCAACGCGTTAAAAGAACGTTGGACTAAATAATAGGATGTTTAAAAGAACTATATAAGGAGAAATCAAATGAAATCAAAAACATTTCTCTCTATAATAATGTTAATACTTCTTGCTTTGTTTTCATATTCTTCTGGACAAAACACCGGCTCTGAAAATATAGTATTAGAAGGAGGTAGGATGGGAAAAGTTTCTTTTCCCCACCATATTCATCAGAACATACTTGGCGACTGCAATTACTGTCATAACTTATTTCCGAAAGCTTCAAACAGCATAAAAAAACTGAAAGCTGAAGGAAAACTGAAAAAGAAAGAAATTATGAATTATTGCAGGGATTGTCACCAGTCAAAAGAAAAAAACAAAGAAAAAGCCGGACCAACAAGCTGTAAAGAGTGTCATCATAAATAATTCAGGTTTATACGCGAAAGAATTTTGTTAATGGATATAAAAGAAATTCCCCATCTTCCTGAACGTTTATCAGGGTTGAAAGAACTTGCTTCAAATCTTTGGTGGAGCTGGCATCCTGGAGCCAGAATGCTTTTCAAAATGCTTGATCGGCAGGTGTGGAAAGAAAGCGGTCACAATCCCGTCAAGGTTCTTAAAGAGCTTCCAAAAAAAGTTTTTGAATCAGCGGCCTCAGATAAAGGTTATCTGCGACACTATGACATAGTTCTTTCAAGATTTAATAAAGAAATCAAAGAAGATAAATGTTTGCTGCTTGAGGGAATAAATGAAAGAAAGATTCACTCGATTGCATATTTTTCTGCTGAATACGGCCTTCATCATTCCCTGCCTTTTTATGCCGGCGGATTAGGATTTTTAGCTGGAGACTTTATAAAGGAATGCAGTGAATTAAAGGTCCCCTTGATAGCATTGGGATTCATGTATCCGGAAGGTTATTTCAAGCAAAAAATCCGTGAAGATGGCTGGCAGGAAAATATAAAACAATTACTTGACAGGGATGTTGCATCAATTTTCAGAGTTCTTGATAAAAACGGAAACCAGATTATAGTAAAAGTACCTTTAATTGAGCCACCTATTCATATTGCTGTATGGAAAATAGCCGTAGGTCGTGTACCTCTTTATCTAATGGATACAGATATTGAGATCAATGATCCATGGAACCGAGGGATATCAGCACGACTTTATACTGGTGACCTGGAACAACGGCTGCGGCAGGAAATAGTACTAGGCATAGGCGGATCAGAAGTCTTAGAAAAACTTGGGATTAAACATTCTTTAATGCATTTAAATGAAGGGCATGCCGCCTTTGCTCTGTTAGAACGCATAAGGGATAAAGTGCAGGAAGGAATGAATTACAGTGAAGCATCTCAATATGTCAAACAAACTACTGTTTTTACTACCCATACACCTGTTACCGCCGGGCATGACATATTTCCCTTTCAAATGATCGAAAAATACTTTAATTCCTACTGGCCTTCCCTTGGACTTGATCGCGAGTCATTCCTTCAGCTTGGTGTTCATCCTGAAAATCCCAATGCCGGTTTTAATATGACGGCCTTTGCTTTAAGGATGTCTGAATTTCGTAATGGGGTCAGTAAAAAACATGGGGAAGTTGCCCGAAAGATGTGGCATTGTCTATGGCCGGAATCATCTGGAGACGAAGTACCTATTGATCATATTACCAATGGGATACATATACCGACATGGATCGAACCTAAAATGAAGCTTCTTTTCAACAAATATTTGGGACCTGACTGGGTCGAGGATTGCGATAGCCCTCTAATCTGGGAATTGATAGACGAAATTCCGGATGATGAGCTATGGAAAACCCACTTCTGGTTAAAAATAAAGTTAATCGATTCTATAAGAGAAAGAGCTCGTCAGCGCTGGGTAAACAATCGAGTAAGTCCTTCAAATATTTTAGGTATAGGCACGCTGCTTGATCCATCGGTATTGACAATTGGTTTTGCCCGCAGATTTACGACTTATAAGCGTGCTGATCTGATTTTTTATGATCTTGAAAGATTGAAAAAGCTCGTAAATGACAGGTGGCGACCAATCCAGATAATATTCGCAGGCAAAGCTCATCCGGCAGATGACCCGGGGAAAAGAATACTCCAAAAGATATGTAATTTTGCGCGCGATCCTGGGCTGGGCGGAAGAATTGCTTTTGTTGAAGACTATGAGGAACAATTTGCACAATACTTGGTTCACGGTGTGGATGTCTGGCTGAACAACCCCCTGCCGCCAATGGAAGCCAGCGGAACCAGCGGCATGAAAGCAGCCCTAAATGGGGTGCCTCATCTTAGCATCATGGATGGTTGGTGGCTTGAAGGTTACAACGGAGAAAACGGATGGGCATTTAATCATGAAGAATCCGAAGGCAATGAAGATCAAAAGGATGCGGAAGCCATTTATAAGATTCTGGAAGATAATATCATTCCACTTTACTATAAGTTCTCAGATGATGGAATCCAGAACGACTGGGTTAGAATAATGAAAAATTCCATTAAAAGTAATGCTGCAAAATTTTCCACACGCAGAATGGTTAAAGAATATATTAATAAATTCTACATCAAAGAATTGAAGGTGGTACAAAAGGCTTAATACCTGAATCATGCAAAATTCATGGAACACAATAGAAATAACTTGTATTTAAAGTTGTCTTGTGACAAATTATTTAATAATAAAATATTAATAAAGGAGGTTTTACATGGCTAAAACAGCAAAAGAAAAAATTCAGAAAAAAAGAATCACATTTACATTGAATAATCCAAATGCAGAAGAAGTCATCTTAATAGGAAATTTTAACAATTGGAACGACAAAACTTATCAAATGAAAAAATATGAAGGAGGTATATGGAAAACAATGGTTATGCTTTCTCCTGGGAGATGTGAATACAAATTCCTGGTTGACGGGCAGTGGATACTTGATCCCAATAACGACCAGAAGTGTTCAAACTGCTTTGGCACCTTTAACAGTATAATAGAGGTTCCCTAAAAATAGTATAATGGATGAGACCTTTGAAAAATGTTCAATTTTGTTCAAGTTCAAGGAAGGCGAAAATTTTAAATGCAGGAATACATTGAGTATTTCGAGGCTTAAAATTTGAGTCTGACGCCGGAATTGGGCAAAAGGGGGCGTTTTGCAAATGTCTCTGGATAGAAAAGGCGGGGTGTTCCAGCCTCCAGATTCTTGGATAAAATTATACAGGCATGCTGCTGGGGAAATATGCAAAAATATGGTATTTTAAGAAGCAAATTTCTAATCATAAGGTAACGACTAATATTATTCTGTATAAAATCTTCCATCTTCAGGGCCACGCATATAGGATACAGCCACACCTATTCCAGCTAAAACACCTCCTGCAAGCATAGCATAATGGAATGCTTCCATAAAAACCGCTTCAAGCTGCGGTCTATATACCTTTAGACTCAATCCGCCGCTTAATGTATGGAATGCGCTGTTAAATATAGCTCCAGCTATAGCAACTCCCAATACCATGCCTAAATTACGCGCTGTAGCCACGGTTGCAGCCGCAATCCCTCTGCGGTTTGGAGGTACTGAACTCATAGCAGCAGAGCTATTTGGAGGAAGGAATATGGCTGTACCAATTCCTGCAAGTGCAAGCCGCCATATGATAGGGAAACTGGAAAAAGCCGGGGAAAGTTCGGCAATTGAAAAAAGAGAATATGCCAGCACAATCATTCCGATAGTACAAAGCAAACGTGAGCCGATTCTATCAGATATAGCGCCGGAAATAGGAGAAACAAAAAAAAGAAAAACAAACAGTGTAACCAGAATATATCCGGCCTTATCTACTGAAAAACCGCAAGGATGTATAAGATAAAAAGGCATCAGAAAAACCAGTGTAAAAAGGCTTGCAAAAAGAAGTATGGCTGCAAGAACCGGCAAGGTAAACAGGCGAACCGTCAAAAGTGATGTTTCAATTATTGGATGTGTAACACGGGTCTCTACTACAATCAGACCCATAATAGACATTATGGAAATACACAGCAGTAAAATAATG
>VMSQ01000002.1 GCA_013792055.1 Desulfobacteraceae bacterium | reverse complement strand
TAATAATAATGCCCCCAACCCTGACAATTTCACCATCGTTTTTTTCCATTAAAGAAATAGTATTAGCATTGGTGAACTTATCCAGCAGGTCCTCGAACTTTGTCAAAGGGTGACCGGTTATATAAAAGCCAAGTGCTTCCTTTTCAAAGGCTAAAAGCTGTTTTTCATCCCATTCATCCATACTTGGCATTTTAGGAAGATTTATATCTTGCCCGACTCCTTCTGTCTTGAATAATCCCATCTGGGGATCTGCTCTCTCCTTCTGAATTCTTTGACCGTAATCCAAAGCATCTTCCAAAGATGCCACCATCTGTGCACGATTAGCTCCTGTAGAATCAAAGGCACCACATTTAATAAGGCTTTCAATAACTCTTTTATTAGCTTTTTTAAGATCCACTCTTTCACAAAAATCAAACAGAGAAGAAAATCTTCCCTCTTTTCTGGCTTCTATTATAAATTCAATGGCTCCTTCCCCAACATTCTTAACGGCAACCAGTCCGAACCTGATCTTCGAACCTATCACCGTAAATTCCTTGTCGCTTTCATTTATATCGGCAGGAAGTACTTGTATGCCGTGATGTCGGCATTCGGCTATATATTTTACTACTCCGTCAATTGAGTGAATCTCGCTGGTAAGCAACGAAGCCATAAACTCAACGGGAAAATGAGCTTTAAGAAAAGCGGTCTGATATGCAATAAGTGCATAAGCCGCGCTGTGCGACTTGTTAAATCCGTAACCTCCGAATTTTTCAATCAGATCAAACAGTGTTTTGGCTTTTGGGGATTGAATGCCTCGTTCCGTGGCCCCCCTTATAAAACGCAATCTTTGCCTGGCCATAATTGCAGGCTTTTTCTTCCCCATAGCTTTTCTTAAATCATCAGCATCAGACATGGAATAGTCAGCAACAGATGCCGCAATTCTCATGACCTGTTCCTGATACACAATAACTCCGTAAGTTTCTTTTAATATAGGCTCAAGCTCGGGCAAAAGATATTTTGCCTCTTTTTTACCATGTTTTCTTTCCACATAATCATCAATCATTCCGCTTTCCATGGGGCCTGGACGATAAAGAGCGACAAGCGCTATAATATCATCAAAGCATTCGGGCCTTAACCTTACAAGCAGATCCTTCATACCGGAACTTTCCAGCTGGAACACTCCGACAGTATCGCCTGAAACAAGAAGCCTGTATGTATCAGGATCGTCCAAATTTATATTTGTAAGATCAGGAACTGTGCCACCCTGTTTGGCGACACGAGATAACGTGCTTGCAATAACGGTAAGGTTGCGAAGCCCAAGAAAATCGAATTTTACAAGCCCTATCTTCTCGACACATTTCATATCGAACTGTGTCAGAACCTCTCCTTTTTTACCCTTATACAGCGGTAAATATTCCACAAGCGGTTTGTCTGCGATGACGAGTCCGGCGGCATGCGTTGATGCATGCCGGGGAAGTCCTTCCAGAACACTACAGACTTTGAGCAAATCGTCGATTTCCGGTTTTTTTTCTGCAATTGCCCTAAGCTTGGGTTCCTGCTTCAGAGTATTCTCCAGACTGATATTCAAAACATCAGGCACCATTTTGGCTATTGCATCTACCTCGTGGAGAGGTATATCCAGAGCACGTCCGACATCGCGTATCACAGCCCTGGTCTTTAGTTTTCCAAATGTAATAATCTGAGCTACATATTCACCACCGCCATACTTTTCAACCACATACCTGAATATTTCTTCTCTGCCGTTTATACAAAAATCAACATCAATATCAGGCATACTCTTACGACCGGGATTAAGAAAACGCTCAAATATTAAGCCGTGTTCTATTGGATCTAAATCAGTAATTCCAAGAGAATAGGCGACAAGACTGCCGGCGGCCGAACCTCTGCCGGGGCCCACAGGAATATCGTGTTTTTTGGCATAGTCGATGAAATCAGCAACAATCAAAAAGTATCCGGAAAAACCCATGGAATTTATAGTTGAGATCTCGCTTTTTATACGTTCTTTATACTGACTTTCGTCAATCCCAGGATTCTTTTCCTTTATGCGCTTTATTTTTTGATTATATCCTTCCAAGGCTTTTTGCTCAAAAAACTCCTCAGCGGTCTGTCCTGATGGAGTTTCAAATTTTGGGAAGTGATAAGTTTTAAAATCAAAATCAACATTACTTCTCTTCGCTATACTGACTGTATTCTCTAAAGCTCCAGGATAGCTTCCGAAATAATTGTGCATTTCTTCTCTTGATTTGAAATAGAGTTGATCGGTTCCAAATCTGAAGTGATCCGGGTCGTAAATAGTTTTTCCTGTCTGTATACACAGAAGAATCTCATGAGCACGAGCGTCTTCTTTGTCAAGATAGTGGCAGTCATTAGTCGCGACCAAAGGAATTGAGAGCCTTTCGCTCATGTCAAGGAGGGCCTTGTTCACTTTTTCCTGCACATGAATCCCGTTACCTTGAACCTCAAGGAAAAAGTTGTCCTCACCGAAAATGTCAAAATAAGTTCGCGCAGCGTCATCAGCCTCATCCAGCCTGTTCTCACTAATGAGCCTTGGAATTTCACCGTGAAGACACGCCGAAAGAGCAATAAGCCCCTTACTGTGTTCCCTTAATACATTCTTGTCAATGCGAGGCCTGTGATAAAAACCTTTAAGTTGAGCAATTGTAGCCAGTTTACATAGATTACGGTATCCTTCAGGATTTTCAGCCAGAAGGACGAGGTGGGAAAGCCCTTTATTATCTAACGGAGTTTTATCGGTAAGGTTGCGCGGTGCAACATAACATTCGCATCCTATTATTGGTTTGACCCCTGCTTTGCCGGCCTTCTCAAAAAATTCAAGAACTCCGAACATAGTGCCGTGATCGGTAATGGCCACGGAATCCATTCCGAAATCAATTGCGCGTTTTAAAAGGGCATCAATCCTTATTGCACCGTCTAGGAGGCTGTATTGCGTATGAACATGAAGATGAACGAAAGGGGGAACGGTATGGGTCATTTAGTTTTGATTTCATCCTGTTAATAACAAAGCAAGAGCATGGTTTTAACTTCGGCCACTATCCATTGGGAATTGAATATTGAATATTGAATATTTGAGGAATCGCTTCGCTCTGTTTTTTTATAAATTAACAGAATTCCTTCAATATTCAATTGACAATATTCAATATTCAATTGCTTTGGTCTTCAATCTTCAATCAAGACTGTAGTTAGGCGCTTCCTTGGTAATTATTACATCATGAACATGGCTTTCGCGCAAACCCGCAGCACTAATCTTAACAAACCTGGCTTTTTCTCTCAATTCTTCAATAGTCTGGCAACCCACATATCCCATACCTGCCCTCAATCCTCCGACAAGCTGAAAAATATTCGCGGAAAGTGAGCCCTTGTACGGCACGCGCCCAACTATACCTTCAGGAACCAGTTTATCGCTATCAACGGCCTCGCTCTGGTAGTATCTGTCCCTGCTTCCCTTTTTCATTGCTTCGATAGAGCCCATACCTCTGTAGGACTTATAGCTGCGGCCCTGAAAAAATATTGACTCGCCCGGACTTTCTTCTGTTCCGGCAAAAAGTCCTCCGATCATTACCACATGAGCACCAGCGCCAATAGCTTTTGTAATATCACCTGAAAATTTTATGCCACCGTCAGCAATCAAAGGCACACCTGTTTTATTTGATATAGATCTGCAATTCATTATAGCTGTAACCTGAGGAATGCCTACACCCGCCACTATACGAGTAGTGCATATAGACCCTGGCCCTATTCCGATTTTTACTCCGTCAACCCCGGCTTTAACAAGGTCATCGGCGCCTTTCGAAGTGCCGACATTACCTGCAATCAGCTCAATGTCATCGAAATTACTTTTTAAAATTTTCACAGCATCTATAACGTTTTTTGAATGACCGTGAGATGTATCTATTAATATAACATCAGCGCCTGCTTTTAAAAGCGCTTCCGCACGCTCTTGCATATCAGGGCCGACACCAACGGCAGCTCCGACCCTTAGCCTGCCCATGCTATCCTTGCAAGCATTAGGATATTTTTTTATCTTCTCAATATCCTTTATGGTTATCATGCCTGTAAGTCGTCCGTCTTTATCAACCACAAGAAGTTTTTCGATCCTGTGTTTATGAAGCAGTTGCTTAGAATCTTCCAGGGTAATTCCCTCTGATACCGTAACAAGATTCTTTTGGGTCATTACTTCTGAAACTTTTCTCTCCATATTGGTTTCGAATCTCAGGTCCCTGTTTGTTACAATTCCGACAAGCTGATCTCCTTTTGTAACAGGAAGTCCGGAAATACGGTACTGCTCCATAAGGTTAAGCACCTCATGGACCGGCTGGTCAGGATTAACAGTAACCGGATTAATAATCATCCCGCTTTCCGATTTTTTTACTTTATCTACCTCCAGAACCTGACTTTTTATACTCATGTTTCGATGTATAAAACCCAACCCCCCCCATCTCGCCATACTTATGGATGTTCTGGCCTCAGTTACAGTATCCATAGCAGCACTAACGATAGGGATGTTTAAGGTAAGGTTCTTAGTCAAACGCGTGCTAATATTCACTTCTTTGGGCAACACATCGGAATAGCCGGGAATCAGCAAAACATCATCGAAAGAATATGCCTCTTCAGGTGGTATTTTGATCATAAATTTCTCCAGAAATTGTTAATTTAATAGAACAGTTCACGGTTGGTTACATTGATCTCTTTCTATTTCAACCGAATGCCAAATGGATTTATCTTTAGCTATCATTTATTTGCTTTCTTGACAATGAAATAAAACGCAAATAAATAAAGGCCTGTTTGAGCATTCAATTTTCATCGCTTCCTAACCTTGAACCGTGAACCCTTGAACCGTGAACCGTGAACCTGAGTAGTTACTGTTTGAGAATATTATGCTAATAGAAATAAACTCCAAAAATCCGCAGACACGACTAATTTGCAGGGTTGTCGAACATCTCAAAAGAGGTGGTATAATCGCCTATCCGACTGATACCTATTACGGGATAGGCTGCGATATAATGAATAAAAAGGCTATTGAAAAAATATACCAGTTAAAACAGCGCAATAAAAGCAAGCCCTTCAGTTTTATTTGCTCAGGGCTCAAAAACATAAGCCATTATGCAAAAGTTTCAAATTATGCTTACAACAACATGAAGCGACTTTTGCCGGGTCCTTATACTTTTATTCTTGAAGGTTCAAAACTTGTTCCTAAAATAATGTTGACCAAACGGAAAACCGCTGGAATTCGTGTGCCCGACAATGCCATTTGTTTAGCACTGGTTGAGGAATTAGGAAACCCGATTATCAGCACCAGCGCAACTATGCCTGACGGTTCAATTCTTAACGACCCATCACTTATTCACGATTTTTTTCAATCCAGAATAGATTTTGTAATTGACGGAAGGACACCTATCCCAGGACAACCTTCCAGTATAATATCTTTGATAAACGATGTGCCTGAAATCATACGAAAAGGCTTGGGTGATGTGAGCGCTTTTGGCTAAAACACTTTTATTTTCCTCTACCCCGCCGGGCTATAAAGATAACCTGCAAACAAATATGGGTTGATAAAGCGGTTTGCAAACTCCTTTAAGGACGAATTCACAAGGTATGTTAAAAGAGAAAATTTCTTCTCTGGAGGATAAACTGTCAATATCTTCCCTTTTATTCCGCCCATACGTCCTGCCCATTCTATCGCATCCTCAAGATTTCCAAAACGATCGACAAGGCCTAGTTCTTTTGCCTCTTCTCCCGAAAATATCCGTCCATCGGCAAATTTTTCTACTTTTGCCTCTTCTATTTTTCTTCCTTCGGCAATGGCCTTAATGAATTGTCTATGAATTTGATTCGTAAGATTACGCAGAATTTCTTCTTCGTCTTTGGTCATCTCTCTGGCCGGAGATCCTATATCCTTGTACTCACCGCTTTTGATAACAACGGGAACCAGGCCGATTTTTTTAAGAAGCTCCTGGAAATTTGCATATCCCATAATGACACCTATGCTGCCGGTTATGGTGCCTGGATTTGCAACAATGCCGTCTGCACCGGCTGCGATATAATAACCTCCCGAAGCAGCTACGCCACCCATGGAAGCTATAACCTTTTTGCTTTCAGAAGTCTTTCTTATTTCCCTGAAAATTTCCTGTGAAGGCCCCACTCCACCACCGGGCGAATCAATTCTAATAACTATGGCCTTGACGGAATCATCCTCACGGAAGCGCTTAAGGTTATGAATTATATCTTTTGAATCCGCGATACCACCGATTATCTCTATAACGCCGACTTTTTCTCCAAATTCAAAATCCGTATCTCTTGTACTAAGAATAAAAAGCAGAGACAATCCAATAATTGCAGCAGATATTACAGATGTAAATACCATGATAAAAAAAAGATATGGGTGTCTGCGGGAGAACATAGTATATATGGATTTAGTTCGCTTCGCTCACAATTGGTCGAGTGGTCGAGTGGTCGAGTGGTCGAGTGGTTCAAGGACTCTTCCAACTCGACGACTCGACCATTTAGCTACTCGACTAAAGTCGCAGGAATTTCAATAGGTTGTAGAAATTCCGAGACGTTAAATTTTACTTCCCATTCAACTTGTCCTGAAGATTCTCACGTAAGATTTCTCCAAAAGTTGAAGTCGCGGGCTTCATGTTGTTTACATATTCGCTTAGAAGACCCTGCTCATCTTCAGCCTCAAGCCGTTTGACTGAAAGACCTATTCTTCTTTCTTCACTATTTATATTCATGACCCTGGCAGTTATAACATCGCCTATATTAAACCTGCCGACCGGAGTTTTTATCTTTTCCTTGCTGATTTCAGAGACATGAACGAGGCCTTCAATTCCTTCTTCGAGTTCAACAAAAATTCCAAAATCGGTAATATTAGTGATCGTGCCTGTTATCTCCTTGCCGACCCCATATCGTTCTGCTATAGTTTTCCAGGGATCAGTCTGCAGTTGCTTGATACCCAGAGAAAATCTTTCATTTTCTTTTTCGATATCAAGAACTATAGCCTGTATCATATCGCCCTTCTTGTATAACTCAGATGGGTGTTTAATGCGCTTTGTCCAGGAAATATCTGATATATGTACAAGGCCGTCTATTCCTTCATCAATACCAATAAAAAGCCCAAAATCCGTTATATTCTTGATTTTGCCTTCAATGGTTGTACCAATTGGATATTTCTCACTGATTACATCCCATGGATTCGGAATGACCTGCTTCATTCCAAGAGAAATACGCCTGTTTTCCGGTTTAATATCCAGAACAACTGCATCAACCATATCTCCAATAGAAACAACTTTTGAAGGATGGCGGATCTTTCTGGTCCATGACATTTCAGAAACGTGAATCAGGCCTTCGATACCCTCTTCCAATTCAATAAAAGCTCCGTAATCCGTCAAGCTTACAACCTTACCGGTTATAAGGGAACCCAGTGAATATTTTTCTGCAGCAGCCAGCCAGGGATCCTCGGCAAGTTGTTTCATGCCCAAAGAGACTCTTTCCCTCTCCATATCAAGGCTGAGAATCTTTACAGTTATCTTATCACCAACCGAAAAAAGTTCAGAGGGATGTTTAACACGCCCCCATGAAATATCTGTTATATGAAGAAGACCGTCAACACCACCCAGATCAACAAATACACCGTATTCAGTAATGTTCTTCACTACTCCTTCAACGACTTTGCCTTCATGAATAGCTTCCAATGTTGAAACTCTTTTAGAATCGCGCTCATGCTCAAGAATTGCCCGCCTTGATAAGACTATATTACTTCGTTTCCTGTTATACTTTAATATTTTGAATTCTAAGTTCTTGCCGACCAGTTCATCAAGATTGCGGATAGGCCTTAAATCAGCCTGTGAACCGGGTAAAAATGCCTGCACCCCTATATCAACTGAAAAACCGCCTTTTACACGATTTAAAATAATGCCTTTTACTGTTTTATCTTCATCATAAATCTTTTTTATTTCTTCCCAAACCTTAATCTTGGCTGCCTTTTCTTTGGAGAGGACAACACGCTCTTCCTCTTCGTCCCAGAATTCAACCATTACCTCTACCTCGTCACCTATGCTGGCCTGTATATCGCCCTTTTCATCTTTGAATTCATTAATGCGTATCTGACCTTCTGATTTGTATCCTATATCAACGAGAATATAATCCTTATCAACTGATATTATTCTGCCGGTAACAACTTCACCTTCAGCAAAACGCTTGAAGCTTTCTTCATACATATCCATCAAATTTTCCATGCTGCCATCGGCATTCTGAACATCTTCCGATGTCTTATTATCAACAACTTCGTTTTGTTGTACAAATACCGCCCCGGACGAATCAACTTCGTCAAGATGATGTTCGGCTGAATCGTTTTTTAAAGAATTATTCATGAAAAAAAGTACCCCCCTTGGCCAAATTTATAATATTGCTATTCGAAAAATAGCTTAACCTTTTTTTTATAACAAACTAACTATCAAAAGACAACGATTAATTTGACGTCTTTCAAAATAGGTCGAAAGTAGTTGACACTTTTTTCAACCTGTACAATTACACAAAAAATTACAAGTGCCTAAAGTGAGCTAAAGTATATTAAAGTGCCTAAAGTTAAGGAATTCTGCCATTTTATATATTCCTTAAGCCATTAATACATAAGATGACAAACTCCTGCAGCTTTGGATTATCAATTAGCACGCCGAAGGCGTACCACAACCCTGGCCCAGACCGGACATATTGGCTTTAGTGAGCTAATTTTCCGGTTCCAACTGAAAACATACCATGCCAGTCAGGTTGTTGCATAGCGCGAGGGCGGGCTTTAGGTACTTTAGCTCACTTTAGGCAATTTAG
>VMSQ01000317.1 GCA_013792055.1 Desulfobacteraceae bacterium | reverse complement strand
GCTATTAGTAGAAAAAATTGAAAAGCTCAAAAATTTGCGATATATAAATCATCTGAGAAAGACTTGCCCGAATAGCCTGCATCGGTAGTGGCAAGGTATAATTTAGAGATGCATTGAGCATAATAATCCACTTTAACTTGTTGATGTAAGCTGGTTGGGTACTTAACTGGCATACAGGGCAGGAGGTTAAACACATGCCAAGGTTTATCAAAAAAAGATCAAAGAAAGCAGGGCTTGCTCCAGGAACCCTGGTTCATATTGGAGACCATAAAACAGAAAAAATTAAAATTACTCTAATTGACTATGATGAAGTTCAATTACAGGAAAAAGAGTTAAAAAAAATAGAAGAATCATTTCCTCTCAAAGAAAAAAAGTCTGTTACATGGATAAACATAGATGGAATTTATCAGCTTGATGTCATAGAAAAATTAGGGAAACACTTCGGCATACATCCCCTTATTCAGGAGGATATCGTAAATACCGGCCAGCGTCCAAAAGCAGAAGATTTTGACGATTATGTCTATATCGTCTTAAAAATGCTTTATCAGGATAAAGATAAGCTTCAGGTTAAGTCAGAGCAAATAAGTTTAATTATAGGAAAAAACTTTCTCATTTCATTCCAGGAAGTCGAGGGAGATGTTTTTTCTTCAGTAAGAGACAGACTAAGAAAAGGCAAAGGACGCATAAGGAAGATGGGATGCGACTATCTTACATATGCTTTAATGGATGCTATAGTTGATAACTATTTCATAATACTTGAAACTATTGGAGAAAAAATAGAGGCATTGGAGGAGGAGTTATTAGAAAATCCAACACCTCAAACACTGCAAACCATTCATGCTATAAAAAGAGAAATGATTTTTTTTCGCAAGCAGGTCTGGCCCATAAGAGAAATTATCAGTGGAATAATAAAATTTGACTCGCCACTCATTAATGAATCAATTGATATATATTTTAAAGACATCCACGATCACACCATTCAAGTGATTGATACCATAGAGTCATTCCGGGATCTATTATCCAGCATGGTTGATATTTATCTCTCAACTATAAGCAACAAAATGAACGAAGTTATGAAGGTGCTGACAATAATAGCTACAATATTTATTCCCCTAACTTTTGTCGCAGGAATTTATGGAATGAACTTTAAATACATGCCGGAACTGGAGTGGCAGTGGGGCTACCCCTTAGCCTGGCTTATATTTGTAGCTATTACTATTTCAATGATATGCTACTTTAAAAGAAAGTCATGGCTATGAAAAAAAACAATGCTAATCATTTCATAATAATTTTTTAACTCTTCTTTTAGGGTTAGGCACTTCGAACTTATTTCATGCACCTGAAAATTGGATAAATAAACGCATCATTATACGTAATCGTATTTAAGAATACGTGCACTTAACATCAGAATTAGATCTTTATTTCCCATGAATAACTCATAATAGATTTTGTTATAAATTCATGTGTTAAATTTATTAATAGTACTATAAAATGTTTTAATATATAGCATGTTTTGTCCTTAATATTGGATTGAAAATATTGAATTTATAATAGCCAAAATATAATTATTGATTGCTATTTTGATCTTATTGTTAATTAATTCAAAAGGATATGTTTGCAGAATAATTGTGCAATTTATTATGCCCATTAGAATGGCATAGAATTTGTGTTAACTATTATAAACATTAGAAGCAAAGTGCAGGATATGCTACGCACTGCCACAAATTGAGCTTATTTGTCATTTCGACTGAAGGGAGAAATCTTAAGATTCCTCACCCACCTATATTCGGCGGGGTTCGGAATGACAGAAACGCAAGTTATAACCGTGTCAAGGATACCTTATGTCACTTCACAGCAAACAATCTGGCTTTACTTTGATTGAAATGATGATTGTCATTGCTATTTTGGCTATTTTAGCCGGCATTGCGATTCCGAACTATCTTGCCTGGCTGCCCAAATCAAGATTGAATGGCGCTTCAAGGCAGGTAATGGGGGATTTGATGGCGGCGAGGATGAAAGCGGTGAGTCAGAACTGCGATGTTAGGCTGGCGTTTGTTGCAGGCGATGCTGAGTATAAGATATGGACTGACAACAATAACAACGACTCTATAGATTCCGGTGAAGAAATAACCAAAGATATTCAGTCGGATTATCATGACGTAACCAATAGCGCTACCGAGAATATTGAATTTCATTCCAGGGGAACAGCAAATCCATATAATGACATAGAGCTAACCAATTCCGCTGGATCAAAAAAAGTGAAGGTTTATATGACTGGGCGTGTAATGATAGAGTAAATGATTGGCGACATTAACATTTAGAAGGTTTTGGCATGACCATGACAAAGATAGACAACAATAATGGCTTTACCTTAATAGAAGTTCTGGTTGCCATGGTTATTCTCTCAGTGGGACTGCTTGGAACAGCGGCTCTGATAACAGGGATAATTAAAGGCAAT
>VMSQ01000052.1 GCA_013792055.1 Desulfobacteraceae bacterium | reverse complement strand
GCGGCTTGTAAAATACATGGCCACGCCCACGAGGCCAAAAATATAACCTATTCCACTTATTATTTCAGTTAGACTGGGGCCATCTTCGTATGAATCTGCCAGCATATTCATAATAGGCGCCAGTTTTCTATCCAGGGATTCATCTATCAGCTTCTTTATTTCCTGTCTTGAAATTCCATACGATTCAAAAGAAACAGGCGGATTGCTGTCCGGAACATTTGCCGGTGAATGAAAAGCCGCTTCATAAGAGTCTTTGACATCAGATTCAGTGGTGCTGCCTTTTGATACCACCCCAGGATTGATTTCCTCAAGCGGTATTTTCCATTCTGCCATGTGGCCCATGGAGGCTTTCAGGACAACTTTAAGAGCGGTTTTCTTTGGTATCTTAAAAGAAAACTCGCCGTTGTCATCGGTTTTTCCTTCCAGAAGCTTGTTCCCCTCCAGATCGAAAACAATTACAGGAGCTTCTTTAGTTTTTTTGCCCCTGCTGAACTTGCTCTGAGTATAAACAGTATCGCCTTCAACCCAGGCAAATATTGATACCTTGTGAGCAAATGCTGGTATGTCGGAAAAAATAAAAATACTCAGGAAGAAAAGATATACAAGCAATCGTCTGCAATCAAACATATTATAAACCCTCCAGAAGTTCAGGCCTTATTTTTCTTAGAAACAGGGCGCAGGTGGCTGTCAAAATGCCTTCGATCAGCATCACAGGCAAATGTGCCGCAACCAGTAGTTTTGCTGCAGGCAGGAATGCCTCGCCATTCAGATACAGTGAAAATCCAACAAGGATTCCTGCAAAAAGAACAGCGCAACAGCCTGCTGCAAATGCTGTTATTATAAATATCACCCGGCTTGAACTCTTTTTTATTCCCCAGCCAAATAAATAATAGCATATTACAGCGGGAAGAGCCATGTTAAAAGTGTTAATACCGAGCGTTGTGATTCCTCCAAACTGGAAAAGAAGCGCTTGAAGCGCCAGGCCGACCAGTATGGCCGGAAATGCTTTCCATCCCAGAATTAGTCCCAGCATACCATTCAAGATAAGGTGCACAGAAGCCGGTCCAATCGGCAGGTGTATAATGGAAGCAACAAAAAAACCTGCTGTAAGTATACCCATATACGGAATTTCTTCATAATCTATGCTTTTCAGCCCAATGCCGACACCTATCGCTGTCAGGGCTGCACCTCCAGTTAGAATGGCCGGTGATAGTACTCCTTCTGAGATATGCATGTTTGTAACAGTTTACGGTTTAAAGGTTCAAGGTTCAAGGTTCACGGTTCCAGGTTCATGTGAACCAGAAACCAAGCTTTTTGTTAAAAATATTGCTCCATAATTGACCATTATTAACGAGGTTTGATCTTAGAATTCTATTGCTAACTGAGTCGTCATCAGATGCCTTGTGTCTTTATTTTCATATTTGCCGTACAGGTATTCAAGAGCAACTGATGTGTTTTTAAACAGGTCATAACTAACAACTCCGCCGAATTGTTTTTCTGGCAGAAAATCACCGCAATCATTACTTCCTTCATAGCAGACACCAAATTTCAGGCTGTCGGTGATACCACAGGCAAGCTCGATAGCCCAGGCTTCCGGCCTGTAGGATTTTCCTCCGTCAAAACTCAACTCGCCTGCTTCAAAATCATCAATGGCTCCCAGATATTCTGCATTGAAGAAATATCTATCCAGAAGGGAAGCAATTATGAATGCATTGAACCCGCCGATATGATTTTTGATTGTTGCAGCGCTGACACCGGTTCCGACTGTCTGAAGATTGTTACTGTCGGCAATGTTGGATATACCGGATATCCCGGCAGTTAAATTAAAATCCGGCACTGTTGTTTCCGGAAGAGTAAAAATTGCGCTTGCAAGGTAATTGTCTATATGGATAGAATTTCCTTTGCCTGTTTCATCAACATCTCCGTTGAAGGCGCCAACGGAAAGTTCTATCCAGTCATTCCTGAAACCTCCGACAGCAGCGCTTTCATTTGTTTCTCCAAGCTCCAGTGTCAGCGGATCGCTAATAAAATGGCTTTCAAATTTTCCAAAAGGCACATACATTTTTCCTAAATCAACATAAAGAGGCACCACATCCGCTCCATCAATTCTGATGATTCCTTCGTCCACATCAAATTCTGTGTCGTCTTCTTCATATAAAAAGAAAAGACTACCCTTAACATGCTTTGCAATATCAACATCAAAGCCAAATGCAACTGTTGCAAGTTTAAGATCACTTGTGTCTGTATCTCTTACTGATGGATCATGAAAATTTTTGTCTTCATAAAAAGCCTCGACTTCAATGCAGGCACTGGGATGTATTTTATCAGCCCATTTTCCAAGCAAATTCGTAAGTTTTGTTTCACAGGCTTCTTTGTCTCCAGCTTGCGAAGAAGATTCCATTTCCTGCTTCATGTCGGCAGCTTCTTTATCGGTAATTATATTTTTCTTTTCCAGAAGCTTCAGCAGTTGTTCGGTTTCAGGGCTTATTGCAAAAGCATTAGAATTAATAATGAATAATGCTGAAAATAACGTAATCCAAATTATAATCCAGTTTCGTTTAGACATAACTCCTTCTCCAATGTTTTCTTTATAATTATTTCATATCAATAAACTCAACCCAGATAACAGCTCCAAGTTCAACATCCTTGTCTTGACCATTGTGTTTTATTTTGGCGTCTGAAGTGTTTAGTGCAGAAAATCCCCACCATCCGGCTTTTGGTGCAGCATAGGTGAAGACTCCATTTTGGTCGGCCTTGATCGCCTGAGTTACCATGTAATCAGTCGGCGCGCTGTATTTTCTCTCTTTGTTATAATATTCGATTTCAACTTCAGCATCTGGTACGGGTTTTCCATCAAGCTTAACAATTCCCTGGAAAACATTGCCGGTGTATAATCCATAAGGTTTGGTTAGAGGGATGATCTCGGTTTTAATGCCAATCTCCTCATCCCAGCCCTCATCATCGCAAAAAGCAGTAACCACAGCTTTTGTATAATGAACAATATAACAATCTTCCGATGGTTCCCAGTATGGCTGAGGTTCCATATAAAACATGTAAACCCCGGGCCTCTTAATCTTATAGTTTGTAGTCCATGTCTGATGTCCTTCAACATCGGCGGATTTTAGTTCTTTTATTAAGCTTGCTTTTTTCCCATTTATACAAACGCCAAAGTCGGCTGGTTTTGAAAGATCCATACCAAGGCCTTCAAATGGATGCCAGAACATTAGGTCTATTTTTACATTATTGTTTTCTCCCTGCATTACCATCTGGTCTGAAGGTATGACCATGCCGAAATGAGCTGAAACAGGACTGGCGAGCATGACAATAAACAATACAAATACAACATAATTTAAAGAATGTTTGTTCATAAAAATCCCCTCCGATTTGCAAAAAAAAAAACCACCAAGGCAAAGTATCTTCATGATACGCAAACCTTCGTGGTTTTTATTTTTTAAATTAATTGAAATATTTTTTACAAGCAGGCTTCAGCCTGCGATTTTTAATGGCTTATATCTTGAGAAAATGTTCATTGTCAACATTAAATTTTGAGCACAGCTATAATTATTGACAATATATAATACGATTGATAAATAATTATAGCGATTTTTAAAAACAGCATTTTTATTTGTTTTCTTGTGGATATAGTAAATTTTTCTTTATGGGAAAATATCATTTATCACTTAATATAAAAGGAGGTAAAAAATGGACAAGAAAAAGCTTAAAAAAATCCTGGCAGGAATTAGCATGGCAGGCTTACTGGCTACTACCAGCTTGACATTGTTTGGTTGCGCCACAGATGGTAATGACACAAAGGTGGAAGACGTAAAGACAAGTTGTAGTGGCGGAAAGACAAGTTGTAGTGGCGGCGGAAAGACGAGTTGTGGTGGCTAACAGCATCTATCTTATTCACATCCTGTTCTGTTCCTAAAGACACTGCTATATTTTATGAACGTGCGAGGCAGTTTGCGGCCTTGAGAGGTATCTGGATGCTGAAGTCTTTTCAGAGAGAACTCGAGGAGATATATCCTTCTTGTTGTTCTTTCATTGAGCAAAATGCATGGGTTCAAATAATGGCATTATGCTCTGAGGTCTCTGATCCGAATTCACTGCCGGATAAATTATTATTGCATTCGGGAGAGCTTGGGCTACCCGGTTTTTTGCCCGAGCTCGCCCGGATGGAATTGGCTTTTCATAAGGTTTCTACAGGTAAGTTAGAGAGACCAGAGGAATTAGATCAGCATACAATTAATCCAACCCTCCAGTTACTTCAGCTTTCCTGGAAAAACCTGTATTTAGTTTTAAATCAAGGCGATAAGTCATCTTCTGGTAAACCTGAACCCGGGGAAGAGTACGTAATCGTCTGGCAAAATCCAAGGACCAAAGAAACTGAGGTTCAGAAAGCATCAGAAGAAGATATCCTTTCTCTCAAGATGATTGTCGAGGGAATAACGCCTGAAGAGGTTGCAGATGCCGGCAATCTGCCTGTCGGAGCAGTGGATGCTGCGATTGACAGGGCTGTACGCAAGGGACTTGTTTTTGCCCCCCATTCACTTATCAGACGTGATCCTTTGTGTTTTCCGGGATGCGAGAATACCGAGGAACGCTTCCTGGCATCACCCTCCTTTGCTCTTCAATGGCATATAACTCAGGCCTGCGATCTCCATTGCAAACATTGTTACGACCGCAGCTCAAGGTCTTCTCTCAAGCTTGATAAGGCTTTTGGTATCCTTGACGACATGCGTGCTTTTTGCAGAAGCAGAAATGTGAAAGGTCATGTAACTTTAACCGGTGGAAATCCGCTTCTGTATCCGCATTTTTTAGAAATATACCAGGGTGCTTCAGATCGAGGTTTCAATATAGCGATACTTGGCAATCCTGCTTCGCGTAAGCAGATCGAAGAAATTCTCGATATAAAGCGTCCGACTTTTTTTCAGGTCAGCCTTGAGGGTTTGCAAAAGCATAACGATACGATCCGAGGGGCAGGACATTTTGAGCGGGTAATAGACTTCCTCCATGCACTCCGCGACCTTAAAGTCAAATCAATGGTAATGCTTACCCTTACCAAAGACAATATTGATCAGGTTTTACCTCTTGCAGAAATGCTTCGAGATTTAACTGATGACTTTAGTTTCAACCGTCTTTCCATGGTCGGCGAAGGAGCCAATCTTCAACTCCCTTCACGTGATGAATATATCTCCTTTATTGAGGAATATGTTAAGGCCGCTGAGAATAATCCCATTATGGACCTGAAAGACAATCTTATAGGCATTATGCTCCACAATAAAGGCGATCGGCAATTCGGCGGTTGCGCGGGTTTTGGATGCGGTGCGGCATTTAATTTCATAGCGGTTCTTCCTGATGGTCAGGCGCATGCCTGCCGTAAATTTCCTTCCCTTATCGGCAACGTTTTTAAACAGAGCATAGAAGAAATATATGAGTCTGATATAGCTCAACGTTACAGGATGGGCTGCAAGGCTTGTCAGCCATGCATTCTCAGACCTGTTTGCGGCGGCTGCCTTGCGATTGCTCACAGCCACGGCCTCGATATTTTTGAGGATAAAGACCCATACTGCTTTATGAATACGTCTAAAAGGCAGTAATATCTTAATCGCTGCAGCCGGATTAATTTTTACTCAACCACTCGATATCGAAATGACAATTTGAAACCCTTCGAAATTGCTGATATTATTGAATTTGTTGCGTTGCAGAGCGCTTGTGGCGGAGAACAATTATATTCAGTCACATCTTCACAGGAAACAACTTATGTTGATGAAATTAAAATTTTTAAAGATTGAGTTCTGTTTATTGATTATATTGACAATAGGTTGTGCTTCTTCAAATGAGCGGGATGCATTTGATCGATTCCACGAGGAAGAGCGCAATTCATACCCTTATGCAGATAAATCTCAGGTATCAGATCAGCCTTCTGAGATTGACGAAAATTCCACGCTGGCAGACCATCTGGCATATGCCGCGCTCAACAATCCAGGGCTGAAGGCTTCTTTTTACCGGTGGAAAGAAGCACTGGAAAAGATAACACAGAGCAGGTCTCTCCCTGACCCGCGTTTCAATTATACCTATTTTATAAAAGAAGTAGAAACAAGGGTAGGACCACAGGAGCAAAAAATCGGGCTTATGCAGACATTCCCCTGGTTGAGCAAACTTAAATTCAGAGAAAAGATTGCTGTGGAGAATGCCAATGCCATGCAGCAAAAATACGAAGAAGCCAAGCTTAAGCTCTTTTTTCAGGTAAAAAAATATTATTACGAATATTACTACCTGGAACGGGCAATTGATATTATGCGTGAAAACATCGAGCTGGTAAAATATTTAGAAGAAATTGTCCGGACAAAATATAGAACCGGTAAAGAGGTATATGCCAATGTAATCAAAGCGGAATTGGAAATTGACATATTAATTGACAGGCTGAAAAGTTTAGAAGATTTTCGAAAACCAGTCGCAGCAAAACTGAACGAAGCACTTAACCGCCCTGCCGACACTCTGATTGCCCGGCTTGAACCTGTATCGGAAAAGCAGATAGAATTTTCAGAGGATGAGCTCATAGATTCGCTTATGGAAAACAACCCGGAGCTTAAGATCCTGGACTATGAGATCGCAAAAGAAAAGGGGGGGATTGATCTGGCGGGTAAGAACTATTTCCCGGATTTTACCATTGGAGCAGAATATATTGACACGGATGAGGCATTAAACAATACGCCGGATAGCGGTAAAGATCCAATAATGGTTATGTTTTCGATAAACATTCCTGTCTGGTATAACAAGTATCGCGCTAATGAAAAAGAGGCCCACGCAAAATGGAGAGCAGCCAATAACTCAATAATCGCTGCTTCAAACAGCCTGATTGCTGATGTAAAGATGGCATTTTATCAATTTTGTGACGCCAGGCGCAGGATTCGTCTTTACAGTAATAATCTAATTCCAAAGGGAATTGAATCGCTTGAGGTAACACAAAAGGGGTTTGAGGCAGGTAAGATTGACTTTACGGATCTTATTGATGCTGAGCGGGCTATCCTGGAGTTTCATCTGTCATATGAAAGGGCGCTTGCGGATCATGCGCAGAGCCTGGCAAGGCTCGAAATGTTGACAGGAAAAGAGTTATAGACTTTCAGATAATTGATTTCACTGTGTTATCAGTCGTCGACGTATAACTAATACGCCTTCCTCCTTCTGGCCTTGTGAAATCAATTATCTGAAAGTCTATAGGTAAAAGGAGTAAGTCCATGAAGAAGTATATACAAAAAATCCGGGAAAAGTACTCTGTATTTTTAATTCTGATATTACTCATAGCTTCTTTTTCTTTTGGATATCTCATAAAAAAGAGCCCTGTGACGGAAAAGGCTGTTGAACATGAAGTCCACTCATCAGAGGCTCACAAAGGCCACTCCTCCATGGAACATGCGCGGCATATTACCCTTTCTGATACAGCCCAAAAGCTTGCATCCATTCAGGTGGCACCTGTTGAGAGGAAGTTCGTGGCGGCTGAAATCCGTATGTTCGGAAAGATAGATTATGATGAAACAAAACTTGCATATATCACCGCGCGGGTACCGGGACGGCTTGATCGTCTTTACGTTGACTATACCGGCATTAATGTAAAGAAGGGGGATCCTCTGATATACCTGTACAGCCCGGAGCTGATAACAGCGCAGGAAGAGCTGATTCAGGCATTAAAGAGGGTGAGTACAAAAAATAAAAACAGTGAATTTGTACAAAAAGACTCCTTTTCAATGCTTGAGGCCGCGCGTGAAAAATTAAGGCTTTGGGGATTGACGGAATCGCAGATCAAACAGATCGAAAAGAAAAACAAGCCTTCTGATCATATCGCCATTTATGCTCCTATAAGCGGTACGGTTATTCATAAAAACGCAGTGGAAGGCATGTATGTCAACACAGGAACTCAAATATATACAATTGCCGACCTCAATCAAGTATGGGTAAAATTAGAAGCATATGAATCAGATATCACGTGGATTCGATATGGCCAGAAGGTCGAAATCCTTACAGAAGCTTATCCTGGTGAGCGATTTGAAGGCAGGATCTCTTTTATTGACCCAACGCTGAATGCAAAGACCAGGACTGTAACGCTTCGGGTTAATGTGGAAAACATAGACGGCAGATTAAAACCAGGCATGTTTGTCAAAGGAATAGTATATTCCAGGCTATCTGCAGGCGGCAAGGTTGTGGAGCCGGACCTGGCCGGAAAGTGGATATGTACGATGCATTCAGAGATTATAAAGGACAGGCCTGGAAAATGCGACATCTGTGAAATGCCGTTGGTGCAGACATATGCTGCTGCGGAACCAAAAGATGCGCCAATCGTAATTCCTGCCACTGTCCCGCTGATTACCGGCAAACGGGCAGTAGTGTATGTTCGAATCCCTGACAACAATACCATGTTTGAAGGCCGCGAGGTTGTTTTAGGGCCTCGTGCAGGAAACTATTACATTGTCCTTAAAGGACTGCATGAAGGTGAGTCTGTTGTGGTGAACGGGAACTTCAAGATTGACAGTGCAATGCAGATCGAGGCCAAGCCGAGCATGATGAACCCTGAAGGTGGAGGTATGGGTGCTGTCCACAAACATTAAAAACAACGACCAACATACTTTTTTCGATAAAATCATCCGGTTTTGTTTAGAAAATAAGCTGGTCATATTTTTGTTGATCCTTCTTGTAATAGTCTGGGGTGTAGTTGTCGCGCCTTTTGACTGGAAGATTGGAGACCTGCCGCGTAATCCCATACCGGTTGACGCCATCCCTGATATAGGAGAAAATCAACAGATTGTTTTTACTGAGTGGATGGGTCGTTCACCTCAAGATGTAGAAGACCAGGTATCATATCCGCTTACTGTTTCTCTATTGGGTGTTCCTGAAATCAAAACTATCCGCGCGTATTCAATGTTCGGTTTTTCGACTATTTATGTTATTTTTAAAGAAGATGTGGATTTCTACTGGTCAAGAACAAGAATCCTGGAAAAACTGAACAGCCTTCCTTCCGGCACACTCCCCCCGGACGTCCAGCCTGCATTAGGGCCGGATGCCACAGCCCTTGGTCAAATATTCTGGTACACCCTTGAGGGTCAGGATAAAAACGGGAATCCAACCGGCGGCTGGGATCTCCACGAGCTTAGGACAATCCAGGACTGGTATGTGAGATATGCGCTGTTGAGCGCTGATGGAGTGGCGGAAGTTGCCTCAATAGGGGGATATGTTCAGGAGTACCAGGTTGATGTCGATCCTGATGCCATGCGTGCCTATGGTGTGAAACTTGAAGAGGTCTTTATGGCCGTCAAGATGTCGAACGCAGATGTCGGGGCTCGCACAATCGAGGTCAACAGGGTCGAATATATAATACGCGGAATCGGTTTTATAAAAACAATAGAAGACATTGAAAACACCGTCATTAAGGTCAATGACAACATCCCTGTTTATGTAAAGAACATAGCGCGCGTTGTTCTGGGACCAGCCCTTCGCAGAGGCGCGCTCGACAAAGAAGGGGCTGAGGCCGTTGGTGGCGGGGTAGTTGTCCGTTATGGTGAAAATCCCCTTGCTGCCATAAAAAACGTAAAGGCGAAGATCATTGAGATATCGCCAGGCCTTCCCCAAAAAAAACTTTCTGACGGCACGATAAGCCAGGTTAAGATCGTTCCTTTCTATGACCGTACCGGCCTGATTTATGAGACATTGGGAACACTCAATTCAGCGCTGATTCAAGAAATTCTTGTTACCATAATCGTGATTATTCTTTTTGTCGTAAATTTCCGAAGCTCCTTGCTTATATCCGGCCTTCTACCTCTTGCAGTCCTGATTGCCTTTATTGCGATGAAGCTTTTTGGTGTGGATGCAAATATTGTGGCGCTTTCAGGGATTGCCATTGCAATCGGAACAATGGTGGATATGGGTATCATTGTCTGCGAAAATATCCTGAAACATCTTGGAGAAGCAAAGCCTGAACAAAACCGTAAAGAGATAATCCTTAAGGCAGTAAGCGAGGTGGGAGGGGCTGTTTTGACGGCGGTTTCGACAACCGTGGTAAGCTTTCTTCCGGTTTTTGTCTTGGAAGCTGCAGAAGGTAAGCTTTTCAAGCCTCTCGCCTTTACCAAGACCTTTGCCCTGATTGCATCGCTTATAGTGGCATTTACCATCATTCCTCCGTTTGCCCATCTCCTTTTTCGCAGGAAGATAAAGAATAAAAGAAAAATCTCAAACAAAACAAAGAATATCATACACAAACTTGGAGTGGTGCTGACAGCACTGATTGTTGCCGTAATCCTGACCAGGCTATGGCTTCCGCTTGGTCCGGAAAAGGGTTTTGTGAAAAACATAGTCTTTGTGGGGGTCCTAATCGGTGGGCTTTTGGGTCTCTTTTACCTTTTTCAACATTTCTACGGTGTACTGCTTCGGTGGTTCCTTGTCCATAAAATCACCTTTCTTTCTCTTCCCGTTGTTTTATTATTCTTTGGGGGGTTTATCTGGCTTGGTTTTAATTCATGGTTCGGCTGGCTTCCTGAAACCATACGGAATACACGGGCCATTGCATATTTTAATGATAAATTTCCCGGCCTGGGAAAAGAGTTCATGCCTCCCCTGGATGAAGGTTCATTTCTCTATATGCCGACCATTATGCCCCATGCCTCAATAGGAGAAGCAATAGATGTCCTCAAGAGGCAGGACATGGCGATCCGCTCCATACCTGAAGTTGAATCAGTGGTAGGAAAGCTGGGAAGAGCAGAGACACCTCTCGATCCTGCGCCTATTTCCATGATGGAGACAATCATAAATTACAAATCAGAATACATAACAGATAAAAATGGCCGCCGGATAAGTTTTAAATTTGATAAAAAGGGCTTTGTCAGAAATGAACATGGCGATCTTATCCCGGACTCCAGCGGAAAACCATATAGATTATGGCGTTCGCATATAAAGAAGCCTGATGACATCTGGGCTGAGATCATTCGTGCCGCACATCTTCCCGGGACAGTTCCTTCTCCCAAACTCCAGCCCATAGCTGCCCGTATCGTAATGCTTCAGACCGGGATGCGCGCCCCTATGGGTATCAAGATAAAAGGCCCTGATCTGGAAACAATTGAAATGGCAGGATTGCAGCTTGAAAAAATCCTCAAACAAGTCCATTCAGTAGAGCCGGGTGCTGTCCTTGCAGACAGGATAGTTGGAAAGCCGTACCTGGAAATAGACATAGACCGTAAAGCCATAGCCAGATATGGAATCAAACTGCGGCAGATACAGGATGTCATTGAGGTTGCTATTGGCGGAAAGAGAATCACCACTACAGTCGAAGGCAGGGAACGTTATCCTGTCCGTGTTCGCTACATGCGCGAGCTAAGGGATCAGATTGAATCTTTAGAAAAAATTCTTGTCCCGGCGCCGGACGGCACACAGATACCTGTTGCACAACTTTCCAGCATTCGTTATTTGCGAGGTCCGCAGGTGATTAAGAGCGAAGATACGTTTCTGGTCGGTTATGTCATTTTTGACAAAAAACCGGAATATGCTGAGGTAGATGTTGTAGAAGATTGCAGGAAATACATAGAAGAAAAAATAAAAACCAAAGAATTCATACTTCCGGCAGGTGTCACTTACAAATTTGCAGGAAGCTATGAAAACCAGGTTCGTTCTGAAAAAAAGCTGAAGGTTATACTTCCTCTTGCCCTCTTTATTATCTTCATAATTTTATATTTTCAGTTCAGATCGATTCCCACCACAACAATGGTATTTTCAGGAATTGCCGTGGCATGGGCCGGAGGCTTCTTAATGATCTGGCTGTATGGTCAACCATGGTTTCTAAATTTCAGCATACTGGGTGCTGACATGCGTGAAATTTTCCAGGTTCATTCCATAAATCTAAGTGTTGCCATCTGGGTTGGCTTTCTTGCCCTTTTTGGGATTGCCTCAGACAATGGCGTGGTGATTGCGACGTACCTTGATCAGAGATTTGCATCAGGCAATATCAGTTCCATTGATGATATCCGTCAGGCGACTGTCGAGGGTGCTGAACGGAGAATCAGGCCATGCCTTATGACCTCCGCAACCACCATACTTGCTTTGATCCCTATTCTTACTTCGACCGGCCGAGGCTCAGATATCATGGTGCCGATGGCAATTCCCTCCTTTGGCGGAATGTTTGTGGTCTTTATCTCAGTATTTATTATTCCTGTGTTATATTGCATGAATAAGGAATTTGTATTCAAGCACAAGAAAGGATAAAAACAAGCCGTTGCTGCTTATGAGAAATACGGTGTGCCATCATCTCTATCGACAAGCAGAAGCTCGCCAATACAATAAAATCCAATTGTCTTTGGAAACATTGTGCTGTTATCGGAAATCTTGCTATTCACGTAACAAATTGAAACGCTTTAATAATTGTGATATGCAAATACAATCTACAAGAAAATTGTTTGATTCTTAAGTGGCACTTAAGCTATCTGGACTTAAAAACGTCTGGCGAGATAGCCTTCAATGGGGTTATCCTGTTTTCTGTTTAATGTCCAAATTGTTAAAATATACAGTTAGAAAAACTGTTTTTTTTGAGTAATTTTTGGTCAACAATTATGAAGGCTGTGGGAATAGTCAGAAACTATATAATAACTGGTTATGGCGATAAATAAACATAGGGTAGTTAGGGACGCCCTTTAGTTTTGCAGTTTACAGATTATCATTAATATGCTAAGCGGTTATCATGCCAAGAAAATCGAGGATAGATGCGCCTGGGGCGTTTCATCATATCATAGCACGCGGGATTGAGCGTTCTG
>VMSQ01000021.1 GCA_013792055.1 Desulfobacteraceae bacterium | reverse complement strand
GCGCGAAGGTTGTTTTTTTAGTTTTTCTGATCGGAACCCCGGTGAAATAGATTCACTTCGTAAACAGTGCTTCGCAATTTCACCCCGGATAAATAGCCCTGCGGGATTTAACAGGGCAAGCAGGGCAAGCGGACGATCATAAAAATGACATGCCCTGCGGAGAGGCTATCTGTTCAGGTTGTTTACCATTCGCATTAAGGATGGCAATAGGCGATGAGACTATTTTTTCAAAAAGAGGGACAGAAAGTCTGCGGCTTTCATGATTTTTATTCCCCTATACTCTTTCAGATTTAACAAATACTTATCCCCTGAAACAATAAAGCCGGCCCGAGATGCTACAGCACATTCGATAAATTTATCATCGTCCGGATCATCATCAATCACTGTTATTCTCCGAGAAACTTTGACGGGCACAGTAAATGTTGAAAAGTCGAGAAGAATTTGTGCAGCTTCTTCGTTAGACAGCCCGAACTTTGTTTTTAGCTTTTTTTCTATTTCCTTTTCTATTTCCGATGACGTAAATATCAATACTTGCCCGCTACGACCCAAATCCACAACCACGCGAGGCTTTCCACCCCAGAATATCGCTGAGATATAGATGTTCGTATCAATAACTATTTTTGGAATAAATACAGGCATAACATTCGATCCGTTTTTCTGATGGAAACTTATTCGTGTAGAAAAGTGTCAAGCTCAGATTCGTTCATTTGAGGAATATTATGTTTACGTACTAATGACTCCGTAAAGCGATAAAAATCTTCTTGATAGCGACTATCCTTCACAATTTCCTTTATAAGAGCCATCTTCTTTTCAAAGGCCAATTGATAGACCAAATCCCGTACTTGCTCATAATTAATATCAATTTCTTTTAATTTTGGCATATTACCCCCCTGCTTTACTCACACTTTCTCATCTTACCTCACTGCCTTCATCTTCCAGATATTCATACCCCTTATCACAACCTCAGACTTTCCTCAATCCCCCAAAGGAGACTTTGGGGACGCCCTTTAGTTTTACAGTTTTGTATGCTTTGCATTTATTTTATTAGTTTCTTGAACCCCGGTTAAATAGCCCTCCGGCCCCGGTTGAATAGGTAAAGAAGATTCAACTGGGTAAAGATTGAACTGGGTAAACTCCGGTTAAATACGCTTCGCTGTCCTTCGGAATTTAACGGGGTAAACCGCCCCAGTACGATTTTCCGAACCTACCCTGGTTAAATTCGCTTCGCTTGTTCCTATCGGAAATTTAACTGGGCACAGCGGGGCAGGCAGGAAAAACAGGCTATTCTCTCACCCCAGTTATTTGTGTGTTTGCTTAAGGCGAAATAACAAATGGCTGATTCTTAAGTCTGTAAATATTGAAGTCTTTTTGATCAAAGGTAATAATATTATGTATCCTTGTATCCATTGCAAGGCATACTATCGTAGCATCAGCATAATCCATAGGCAGATCTGAGTACTTTTTGATGAGTTTTTTTGCTTTTTGCAGACTCTCAACATTGGATGGAATTATTTCAATAACTGATTTAAGAACAAAATCGATAGCTGCTGTTTGAGCTTTTACTGAAAAATTTAAAAGGTAAAGAACTTCTGTTAAAACAGCTTCGGTAGAATATAATTTTCCAGAGTAACTCTTGAGCCATTGCACACAAATATCATGTTTTGATTCGCTTCGGTCTATCAATGCAACCCAAGGGCCTGTATCTAAAATGGCATTCATTTGCCGGTACCTTTTATTTTCTTTATTAGATGGTTACGATGACGCTGCCCAAGGTCAGGCACTCCACTCTCAACAACACCTAATAGATTTTTAACCTTATCAAACGGTTTTACTGTACTATCACTGTATTCTTCTATAAATTTTTTTAAGGCCATTCTGGTTACATCTGATTTTTTAAGACCCATTTTTTTTGCGATATATTCAATCTTGCCAATCTGGTCATCAGGCATTCTTATTGTAAGTTGCATTGTCAACCTCCTATAGATATTGAGAGCTTTGCAAAACTCTCATTTTCGGTCGATTCTGGTCATTGCGAGGAGCAAGGCGACGCGGCAATCTCGTGGCTTATCAATGTGTTATGAGATTGCTTCGCTTCGCTCGCAATGACAATACTGGGGTTATGCAAAGGT
>VMSQ01000018.1 GCA_013792055.1 Desulfobacteraceae bacterium | reverse complement strand
CAAAAGAACCATAAAACCAGGTTTAGGGCAAATTCAAATCGATCCCTTTTAATTTTGTCAATATGTCATATAGTTTCAAACACTTAATTGATACTCTGAAAGTTTAAACCGGACAGTAGTGATCAAATATAACTGATTTATTTCTTAACATTTAATGATTAAAACAAAAGATAGAGCGATGCCTGACCTCATCCAAAGATCTCTCTCTGCCAAACGTGAGTCTAAGTACATCGAATTTAAGCAGGGATTTGATCCGAATTCTCCAGGGGAGTGGTGCGAGCTGATAAAAGACATTGTTGCAATAGCCAATTCGGGCGGGGGAATAATTATTTTCGGTTTAGACAACACAGGGATTCCAACAGGAAATCCTGTCGATTCGATCGCCGGAATCGATCCAGCGGATATCACGAACAAAATTTCTAAATATACAGGTCCTGTTGATCTGGAGTTCGGAATTCGTTTGCTTGAGAAAGATGGCCACAGTTTGGTTGCTATTGTCCTTCCGCCGGTTTCGATCCCGTTGGTTTTTCAGAAACCAGGAACTTACAACATTGGGTCGGGCAAACAAAAGACTGCTTTCAGCCGTGGCACTGTCTACTTTCGACATGGCGCAAAGAGCGAGCCTGGTACAAGTGGAGACATCAGAAATGTCATCGAGCGGCAGCTTGAATATGTTCGCAAATCGTGGCTTAAGGGAGTTCGTAAGGTTGTCAAGGCCCCACCTGGCTCACAGTTCGTCACAGTGGCACCGGTTGGTGGTAATAAAGAAGCCGCATCTATTATCGCTACAACCGTACGGGCTGTTAATGATCCTAGTGCCACTCCGGTTCGGCTGACGAGGGATCCAACTAAATCTTCGGGCTCATTCGTGCATGAAGAGGTGTCCGACGGAATCTTTGATGAGATTAATAATGTCATTGATGCAAATCGAGTTCTTGCAAAGGGGCAACCACATTTTTTCCTTGGACAACCGATCTACTACCGTATCTATGCCGAAAGGCACCATGTGGTTCAGAGCGAAGAAACAGTTTCTGTACTTCTAAGCTGTGCTATAATGAATTATTATGCCCCATTTGCTTTCTGGACGCTATTGCTTCCAGATAAATTGGTGGCACAGACTCTGGCAACATTATACCTTAATCCGAAGAATCCAAACATTCACATCCTTATGCGTATGGCGATTCTTCTGGGAACTGATTTTACCAGTTGGTTATATGAAAAATGGCATTCTAAATGGAATCGGTACTCACAGCCGCCGTCGTTCTATTGGACCTTTAAACAAATGATGTCAAAGGCAGAAGATTATGACCCTCGCGCAGTAGCCGCACGTACTTCAATCACGGGTCAGATTAGCGTTGCTGGTGATGCGCCTGTTTCTGTAAAAAAGTTGCTCGATCAACCGGAACTATCGGCTTCGTTGCTTTCAAAAGCCTGCATTCGAGTATTCGAGGGCGACAATGCTTCCAAAACCGCTGCTCGGAATCTTGACTATTTCGCTTACGGTGTTGAGATTCAGCGGCGTGCATCTAAAATAGCCAAAGCAATTGTCGAAGCCATCGGTGATCAGTACGCTGGAGATCTCATTGAGGGTACCGAATCAGATTTAAAAAACACAAAAATGTTCTAACAAGCGGATTAACTCTGATCCAAAAAGCTGGCGCTTTTTGTCCAGGTTATCCGCAGCGTTATATTTTTTAATACTCACATACACTGAACAAAATTTATGGTCAGAAAGAGAATAGAAGGAACTGAAAAGGCACGTAGATGAAACTGACGGATAATGAGATAAGAGATATTAATCGGTATTTGGAGGAAGGCAAGCCGCTGCCGGAGAAGTATCAGTTTTTGTTGTTTGAGGATAAGCGGGAGGTGGAGTTGGTTTGGAATGGCAAGACCAATAATTTTTGAAATGAAAAACATCGGGGATAAGTTGTGGAGAGCAATAAATGACAGAAAAATTTAATGAAAAATTGATTGAGATACTCAAGACAGATTCTCGTTTTGTTGATGATGAAGGGGAACTGGTCAAGGCGGCGGTGATTGACCGGGCGTGGAAAATCGACCGTGATCTTGTGAAGCTGCTGCTTGCTGATCCTGATATAAAAGGAAAGTTCTTTGATGAGATTGAAAAGCACTGGATTTTTAATATTAACACTTTCATCGAATACATATCCGACAAAAACTTCCTTGCAAATTCATATACCCGTTTCAGAAATAAAATTGGCTTAAATATCGGCGGTAAATTCTTGCGGGAACGAGGCGAGGTGTCGCTTGTCTGGCCTTACAAGGATTGCGTGCTGGAAGGCGGGCAGACCAGGGAGGAAGAAAAACGGAAAGAGATATTTTTCAATGAAATTCTGGCACAGGATGAAATTGACCGACTGTTTGACCCAAAAGTGTTGACCAACTGGAAAAGATACACGGTTGATGGTGAACAGAACGTTGCGGAAATCAAGCGGGATGAAACCGGCACGATAAAGGAAAACCTGATTATCAAGGGCAATAACCTGCTGGCGTTGCATACCCTGAAAAAGCAGTTCAGGGGAAGGGTGAAGCTGATTTATATAGACCCGCCGTATAATACGGGAGGCGACAGCTTTCGATATAATGATAATTTCAATCATTCTACCTGGCTTACGTTTATGAAGAATAGGTTGGAAGTGGCAAGGGAAATAATTACTAAAGAAGGTACAATAGCAATTTCAATAGATCAAAATGAAATTGCATACTTGATGAACTTGCTTGATGAAATTTTTGGAAAAGAAAATAGAAAAAATATTATTACAATAAAGCGCGGGTCAGTTACAGGCGCGAAGGTTATTAATCCTGGAGTAGTGAACATTTCAGAATTCGTAATTATTTATTCACGAGACTTTAGATACTGGAATCCTAATAGAGTTTATATGCCAAAAGAAAGAGATGTCCGTTACAATGGATTTATTCAGAATTTTGAAGATGGCTACGAGAACTGGACTTTTACCACTGTTTTGGAGGCGTTTGCAGAAGAACTAAAGATTAAAAAAACAAGATTAAAAAAGCATTTTGGAGATGATTATGAACGAGAATTAGAATTATTTATTTACAAAAATTCGGAGCAAGTAATGCAATTCGCTTCGTTAGATGAAAATAGTGTTAGTCAGGAAGCAGTAAAAATTAAGAAACAATCAGAAAATGAAAAAGATAGGGTTTTTTTCTATGAAAGAGAAGGCAAGCGCCCTTATTATATATATAAAGGCAAACTAATTTTATTTGCCAAAAACAGTATGACAGAAGTAGATGGGAAAAAAACCTTTGCACAACCTACTACAGATATCTGGAACGATGTTCTTCCCAACGATTTGCATAATGAGGGTGGTATTCAACTCAGAAAAGGGAAAAAACCGGAAAAATTGATATCAAGAATTATTGAATTGTGGAGTGATGAAGGGGAAATAATATTAGATTTTTTTGTTGGCAGTGGTACAACAGCCGCAGTTGCTTTGAAATTGAACCGCCAATTTATAGGTATTGAACAGCTTGATTATATCGAAGAATTACCCGCTGTCAGATTGCAAAATACTATTGCAGGAGAAAAATCTGGAATTTCCAAGGAGATAAACTGGAAAGGCGGCGGCGACTTCATCTATTGTGAACTGATGAAATACAACGAAGCCTTTATGGATAAAATTCAAGCCGCCAAAACTTCAAAAGAACTGGTTAAACTTTGGAAAAACATTGCCAAAAACTCCTTCCTTAACTGGTACGTCAACCCGGAAATGCCGGAAGATGCAATCAATAATTTTATCGAGATCGGCAAAACAGAAAACGGTCTGGAGAAGCAGAAAAAGCTGCTGGCCGAACTTCTGAACAAAAACCAGTTGTATGTCAATCTTTCTGAAATAGACGATAAGCAATTTAATGTTAGCGATTATGACAAGGATTTAAACCGGAAGTTCTATGGAGAGGCGTAAAATGGCTGATAAATTTCTTTACGAAGAATACGATGTATTATCAAAAAGGATTCCTAAAGAAATTCCGGATTATCTTAAAGACAACATTAATCCATTATTTGAACTGCGTCCTTATCAAATAGAAGCATTTGCGAGATTCTTTGATTATCTTGAAGTTTATGAGGACAAGGAATGGCCTATTCACCTGCTTTTCAATATGGCGACAGGCAGTGGTAAAACGCTGATCATGGTGGGGCTGATCCTTTACCTTTATAACAAGGGCTACCGGAACTTTCTCTTTTTCGTCAATTCCACCAATATTATTGAAAAGACAAAGGATAATTTTCTCAATCCCTTATCTTCCAAATTTCTTTTCGCTGAAAACATCCAATTTGGAACAAGTCGGGTTAATGTAACGCCGGTTGCGAACTTTGAAGGCGTCAATGAGAATGACATCAATATCTGTTTTACCACCATTCAGAAACTGCATTCCGATTTGACCACTGAAAAAGAAAACGCGCTTACATATGAAGACTTCAAGGACAAGAAAATAGTTTTGTTATCTGATGAAGCCCACCACATGAACACCCGAACCAAAACCCAGCGTGAGATGTTTGAAAGCTGGGAAAACACGGTGGAGCGAATATTCACGCAAAATGAGGACAACCTGCTTTTGGAGTTTACTGCCACCCTGGATTACACAAATCAATACATTGTTGAAAAATACAGGAATAAAACACTGTATCGTTATGACCTTCGGCAGTTTCGCAATGATGGCTATTCCAAAGATGTTTATATTGTGCAGGCGGATTTTGAGGAAAAAGACCGCATTATACAGGCACTTATTCTGAGCCAGTATAAACAGGAAGTTGCCGCGAAACACCGCATCAACCTAAAGCCTGTCATCTTATTCAAGGCGCAAAAAACAATTGCTCAGTCCAAAGAGAATAAGGTCAATTTTCATAAACTGATTGAAAACCTGTCAGAAGATGATGTCGAGAGGATTCACGGCAAATCCGATATTCCGCTTGTGCAGAGAGCTTTCGGGTTTTTTAAAAGCAATCGCATCAATTCAAAACAACTGGCCGAAAGACTCCGCAAAGAGTTTGATGAAAGCCGATGTATTTCAGTCAACGAGGAAAAAGAGAAAGAAAATCAGCAGATTCTTCTCAATAGCCTGGAGGATAAAGACAATCGTATCCGGGCAATATTCGCGGTGCAAAAACTGAATGAGGGTTGGGATGTCCTTAATCTCTTTGATATTATCCGCTGCTATACCACCCGAGACTCCAAAGCCGGCAAGCCAGGAAGAACCACGATCGCCGAAGCGCAGCTTATCGGGCGCGGCGCGCGATATTTTCCTTTTGTCGCTAATGAACACAATGACCGTTTCAAGCGGAAATATGATAACAACCTGACCGATGAAATGCGTGTTCTTGAAGAGTTGCACTATCATAGTATCAATGATTCCCGCTATATTTCTGAGCTTCGCACTGCCCTTATTCAAGAGGGCATGATGGATGAACGGGAAATAAACAGGGAACTGAAGCTCAAGGATTCATTCAAGAACACGGTTTTTTATAAACACGGTCTTGTTTATCTCAATGAACGGGTGCGGAATAATTACCAATATGTGAAATCGTTTTCTGATATTGGAGTTACAAAAAGAAACTATGAACATACACTCGCAAGTGGACGCGGTATTTCAGGTGCGTTGCTTGCGGGTAACGGCAATGTCGGAACCGTCGTTGAATCAGGTCGTAAAGACATAAAAGTAAATGAAATTTCAAGACATATCGTATGCAATGCAATTGCCAAGCGCCATTTTTTCATTTTTAAGACAATAAATAAATATTTCCCTCATATAACGTCGCTCAGACAATTTATAGAATCAGATAATTATTTGGGCGGGTTAGAAATTACCTTTCAGGGGAATTCATCCGAGATATACAGTTTGTCCAACAAGGCGCAACTCGACGCTATGATGGGCTTGCTTGATCAAATCGAGTCTGAATTAAGAAAGAATATTACAGAATACCAAGGCACGGAAAACTTTAAACAAAATACTGTTTCTTCTGTTTTTTCAGATAAGGTTCTTAAACTGCTTGAAGGGAGTGAAAGAGCCGATGGCGATGAGCAATTTGTTTCCGACAAGGGCTGGTATGTTTTTAATGCGAATTACGGAACAAGCGAAGAAAAAGCATTTGTCAGAATGCTGGATCGCCAGATGGATACGCTGAAAAAGAAATATGACGGAATTTATCTTATACGCAACGAACGGCATTTCAAGATATACAACTTTTCCGATGGGCAGGCATTTGAGCCGGATTTTGTTCTATTCCTGCGTGAGAAAAACGGAGATATCCTCACCTATCAGATATTTATTGAACCAAAAGGAAAGCATCTCAAAGAGCATGACAAATGGAAACAGGACTTTCTAAAGGAAGTTACTAAAAAATTCGATGGCAAGACTTTGGAATTCAAGACACAGAAAAAAACACAAAAATACAGGCTTGTAGGCATTCCTTTTTACAATAATGAAGATGAGAACAAGTTCAAGCAGAGTTTGTATGAGGTAATAGAAAATTGAAGCCCCCGTGGCTCATGGAGGGAAAAAATAATTTCAAAAGAGAAATACAATGCAAAAAGCATTGAGGAGATTGCCGGATAGAAAAACCTAAACTCGTCGAATTCGACGGGGTTAGGAAATCAAGGTAAATAATATGGCTAAACGAAAAGTAAATGTTAGAGGAACTGAAATAGTAATTTTTTCAAAGGAAAAGGAAGATTATATCTCACTTAGCGATATAGCAAGGTACAAAGATTCGGAAAGAAGTGATTATATCCTCCAAAACTGGATGAGAAATCGAAGCACTATTGAATTTATCGGTTTGTGGGAACAAATACACAACCCCAATTTTAATTCCATCGAATTCGATGGGTTTAAAAATGAAGCTGGTTCAAATAGTTTCACCCTTACACCAAAAAAATGGATAACCGCAACAAATGCAATAGGCATCATTTCCAAGGCAGGCAGGTACGGCGGGACCTATGCCCATCAGGATATAGCCTTTGAATTTGCATCATGGATAAGCGCCGAATTCAAATTATATCTCCTTAAAGAGTTTCAGAGACTAAAACAGATTGAGGTTGAACAAAAACAATTAGAATGGAATGTTTCCCGCACCCTTGCAAAGGTTAATTACCTTATACATACCGATGCCATAAAAGAAAACCTGATTCCTGAAAACATATCTAAAAGCAAACGAAAATTTGTTTATGCTGACGAAGCAGACTTATTAAACATTGCATTATTTGGGAAAACTGCAAAAGAATGGCGAGAAAAATATCCGGTTTTAAGAGGCAATATCAGGGATTATGCTACCTTAGAGCAGTTAGTTGTTCTTTCAAATATGGAAAGCTACAATTCAGAACTCATCAAAATGCAAATACCATCAGATGAAAGATTAAAAAAACTAAATAAGATCGCAATCGACCAAATGAAAGTACTTATTGCAAATAGATCAATTAAGAAGCTTAAAGAATAAAATAAAATGGCAAAAAAAGCTAAGAGACAGAAAGCGATTAAAAGCCAGGTTGGGTGCATTTCATGCACCACCACCGGCATATGTATCATGCGAATGCATGAATGATAAAACACCTTGATGCGAACTTGAGGGGCGTACATTAGTTTATAAGTTGACGTGGTAATTGAACTGAAGGATTTGAAGCGCATAGTTTGGGTTCTATATAATTTCTTAGGATCGATATGTTTTATCGAGGAATAAAAACTAATATATTTATAAATATTGCGGTGCTGTTAGTGCTGGCAATGATTCTGATTGATTTTGTAATT
>VMSQ01000029.1 GCA_013792055.1 Desulfobacteraceae bacterium | reverse complement strand
CCATTGTGAAAAAGGTATAAATTTAATTAGCGGCTTCGTATTTGCGAAGCCGTAA
Source organism: Desulfobacteraceae bacterium (assembly GCA_013792055.1). GTDB lineage: Bacteria > Desulfobacterota > Desulfobacteria > Desulfobacterales > ETH-SRB1 > B13-G4. The sequence goes on along the minus strand of VMSQ01000029.1, from coordinate 4,977 downwards.
TATTTTCTCTTAATAGCGAAGTCTTAAAAAAATGAAACAGAAAATCAAAAACATGATTTATAATGCATCTAAGGATGCATATGATAAGGGTGATTTGCCATCGTCGGATTTTCCGGAGATCGAACTTGATGAGCCCAAGGCAGAATCTCACGGTGATTTTTCAACAAACATTTCAATGGTTATGGCATCAGTACAGAAGATGCCACCCCGCAAAATCGCTGAGGCAATTATAAAGAATATAAACGATCCGGATGGAATAATTGATAGAACTGAAATAGCAGGACCGGGGTTTATTAATTTTGTCTTAAACAAATATTCCTGGCATCCTGTTTTACGTGAAATTCATGAACAGGATACATTATATGGTGCTTCAGATATTGGCAAAGGGAAGAAAATCCAGGTGGAATTTGTAAGTGCAAATCCTACAGGCCCGCTACATGTTGGACATGGCAGAGGTGCTGCTGTTGGAGACAGCATCGCAAATATTCTTTTGTTCTGCGGTTATAATGTTGAGAAAGAATACTATATTAATGATTCAGGAAGGCAGATAAGTACACTTGGCCGCTCTGTTTTCATGAGATATAAAGAGCTTTTTGGGACAGATGTTCAATTCCCTGAAGACTGTTACCAGGGCGACTATGTTCGTGATTTAGCAGGAAAAATAAAAGAAGATAAAGAGGATAAACTTTTATCAATGAGCGAAGAGGAAGCCATATCTTATTGCGCTCGTTTTGCAGCGGATAAGATTCTATCTGAGATAAAAGAGGACCTGGAGTCTTTCGGGGTTTTGTTTGATAGCTGGTACAGCGAACAGGAACTCTATGATTCCGGTAAAGTTGATAAAATATTAAATGATTTTCGCGAAAGTAAAGTTATATTTGAGCATGATGGGGCTATGTGGTTCAGAACTGAAGATTTTGGGGACGAAAAGAATCGTGTTGTAGTGCGCAGTAACGGACAGATGACTTATTTTGCTTCTGATATAGCATATCATCAAGACAAGTTTGATAGGGGTTTTGAAAGAATTATTGATGTATGGGGTGCTGACCACCACGGATATATTCCCAGAGTATCGGCTGCAATAGAGGCTTTAGGTTACGGCAGAGACAAATTTGATGTTATTCTCATTCAACTGGTTAATCTGCTGCGAGGTGGAGAACCAGTTGCGATGTCAACCAGATCTGGAGAATTTGTTACTCTGAAAGACGTAATCAATGAAGTAGGCAGTGATGCGGCAAGATTTATTTTTTTAACGCGTCATTATGAGAGCGCACTTGATTTTGATCTTGAACTCGCCAAAAAGAAGACAAATGATAACCCTGTGTATTACGTTCAATATGTGCATGCCAGGATATCAAGCATTGCCCGGAAGGCACAAGAAGGGGGAATAAGTGATATGGTCTGGAGTGATGCTGCAGTATCCAGACTTACTGAACCCGAGGAGATACAATTAATTAAGATTATGTCGCGTTATCCCGAGACAGTAAGATGCAGTGCAGAGTATATGGAACCTCACCGAATCACATATTTCCTGATGAATCTTGCATCAGCTTTTCATGCCTATTATAATAAACACAGGGTGCTTACAGACGAGGCTGAATTGACTCTTGGACGACTTTATCTCGCACTTGCGATTAAAAAGATAATCCGAAACGGTCTTGCACTACTCGGCGTGTCTGCCCCTGAAAAAATGTAATTGTAACGGCCCAGGTTTACGCCTGCCCTGGCGCGACTTGATATGCATTTCTGGCACGATCTCACTGAATGCTACGATAAACGTTTCTACCCAATGGGACAGGGAAGCCAGGTCTGGGCCAGGGGTTCAAGGTTAGAGAGCGATGAATAAAAAAGATAAAAAGAAGTTTTCTTTTCAGTTTTTACCTAAAGGGCCCTTAATATGGATTTTTTTGATTATTTTTGTTTCCGTATGGATGTTTGCTTTAGGTGTTCTTGTTGGGAGGGATACGGCTCCTGTAAAATTTGATATCGAGAAACTTCAGAAAGAATTGGTTGCTTTAAAAGAAGCAGTTATCAGGAAGGAGCAAAAACTTTTTAAAGTCGATTCAGATGCGGTTAGGGATAAAACAGATTTTGGCTTTTACGAGGCACTGAAAGAAACCAAAAAATATAAGAATAATAGAGCTGATATATCTGACAAACAAGAAACAAAACCTCTGTCTCAAAATAATACTGTAGAAGTAAAGGAAAAGGTAATTCCCGACGATGCTAAAGTAAATGAAGTCGAGCAAGAAAACCAGACGGCAATATTAACCCAAGAAACAGAAACCGATAAAAAGTATGCAATTCAGGTTGCATCTTTAAAAGATTCAAAAGATGCTGACGAAATAGTGGCAAGCCTGAAAAAGAAAGGATACCCTGCTTACATGATTTCAGGCAATATCCCTGAAAAAGGTATTTGGTACAGAGTAAGGATAGGTTATTTCAAAGATAAGGCTGAGGCCGATGACACTCTTAATAAGTTAAAAGAGGAAAAATATAGACCGATTCTGGTGAATCGATAGAGGTCAGAGGTCAGAGGTCAGTGGTCAGAGGCCAGAGGTCGGAGGTCGGAGGTCGCAGGACAGAGGTCGCAGGACAGAGGTCGCAGGACAGAGGTCGCAGGACAGGAGAGATTGATGAAAATTACTAAAGAAGAAGTTGTTCATGTTGCGGACCTTGCCCGGCTCGATCTGGATGAAGAGTCCATCGACAAGTTTGCCGGACAAATAGGTAATATACTGGAATACGTTGATATGCTCAATCGCGTTGATACAGAAGGTGTATCTCCAACTTCACATGCGATTTTTCTTACCAATGTTTTTCGAGAAGACAGAATTAAAGAGCATCTTGACAGAAGTAAAGCTCTTGCAAATGCTCCTGAAAAAGAGGATGGGAATTTTGTAGTTCCGAAAGTTATAGGGTAAAAAGGAGCAAAAATACAAAATGAATCTTTATGCGCTTACCATACATGAAGCCCACAATCTATTAAAAAACAGAGAGATATCTTCACAGGAGCTGACTAAAAGCGTTCTTGATCGAGTTGAGTCTGTTGAACCGCGCGTGGGTGCATATATAACTGTTGCTGCTGAAACAGCAATGGCTCAGGCAGAAAAAGCCGACAAAGCTATTGCAGCCGGGAATATTACACCCCTTACGGGCATACCTTTGGCCATAAAGGATCTTATTTGCACAGAAGGCCTTCGCACTACATGTGCGTCAAAAATTCTTGAAAATTTTGTGCCACCTTATGATGCTTTTGTAATAAAAAAGCTGAAAAAAGCAGGTGCGGTGATTGTCGGAAAGGTGAACATGGATGAATTTGCCATGGGTTCATCTACAGAGTACTCAGGCATTAAACCGACTCATAATCCATGGGATTTAGCATATATTCCAGGCGGTTCAAGCGGAGGGTCGGCGGCGGCTGTTGCTGCTGATATGTGTTTAGGGGCTCTTGGCTCAGATACCGGAGGGTCAATAAGGCAGCCGGCGTCTCACAGCGGAGTGGTTGGTATGAAACCGACATATGGCAGAGTTTCCCGTTTTGGCCTTGTAGCATTTGCTTCTTCGCTTGACCAGATTGGTCCTATGACAAAGGATGTTACGGATTGCGCTGTATTGTTGAAAGCTATTTCCGGTCATGACGCTGGAGATTCGACATCAGTACCCAGGGATGTGCCTGATTATACAACATTTCTTGAAGAGGGATTAAAAGGAATTAAAGTCGGCATCCCAAAGGAATATGATTCTTTAGCTGGTCTGGATGTTGAGGTTGCAGAAGCGGTGAAAAATGCAGTAAAGACCATTGAAGGCCTTGGTGCTGAATGTGTAGAAGTCTCCCTTCCCCATACTGAATATGCAGTTGCAGCCTATTATGTTATTGCCCCTTCAGAGGCCAGTTCAAATCTTGCCAGATATGATGGTGTAAAGTATGGTTTAAGAGATAAAGGTAAGAATGATCTTATAGAGATGTACAGAAGCACAAGATCGACGGGCTTTGGTCCCGAGGTCAAACGTCGTATAATAATAGGGACTTACTGCCTTTCATCTGGTTATTACGATGCATATTACAGGAAAGCTTCCCAGGTACGCACATTGATTATAGAAGATTTTAAAAGAGCGTTTGAAACCTGTGATGTGTTGTTATCTCCTGTAGCTCCAACGCCGGCCTTTAAAACAGGGGAAAGAACAGAAGATCCCCTAAAAATGTACCTGTCTGATATATTTACCCTTTCGGCAAATCTTGCAGGCATACCAGGCATGTCGGTTCCATGCGGATTTTCTTCACAAGGGCTTCCAATAGGCCTGCAGATCGTGGGAGAACATTTTAATGAGGGAAAGATGATTAAAGTGGCATACAATTTTGAACAGGCAACAGATTTTCACAAAAAAAAGCCTGTGTTGTAGTCGAGTAGTTATTTTCCTGCTCGACAACTCAACTATTTAGTGCCCGAACGAAAACTAGAAAATTTTTTCAAGTTCAAGGAAGACGCAGATTTTAACCGCAGGAATACATTGAGTATTTTGAGGATTAAAATTTAAGCCTGACGCAGAAATTGGGAAAATTAGCAGTTTTCGTTCAGGCACTATTTGACGATTTCTGAAAGGATAAAAAGCATGACTGTTAAACCAGAAGGCGAAGAAATAAGAAAGGCGGTTAAGTGGGTTTCTGATCAGAGGAAGTTTGAGCCTGAAAAGGACCTGAATAAAATTATAGAGAAAGCCTGCATTAAATTTGACCTTTCTCCAAAGGAAGCAGATTTTTTGCGACGCTTTGTTCTACCCTAATTGATCGTAAACAAAATGGAAAACATAATATAAGGCTTTAAATTTTTAAGTATTTTATAGAGTCGGATGTATTTTCATAACTCTTTTATGAATGAAATATACAATTTTGAAAAAAATCCCAATTTGTTTACCCTACGGGAAAGCCGATAATACCCCATCTCCTTCGTTATCAAGAGCTTGCAGTAGACGACT
>VMSQ01000080.1 GCA_013792055.1 Desulfobacteraceae bacterium | reverse complement strand
GTATTAAAAGGATTGGCCACTGTTTTTTCTTTAGGCTCACTTAGATGCGAGTTTCAGATATTCTTACATTTTATTATCAGTGGGCGAGTCTTGTATCATGTAATTTGCCCTGACTTATTGAGAAGTTACCGAAATACATCCTGTCAGTAAAAAACCACTTGCCGATGATAAAGCGGCAACAAATAAAAATAAAAGGAACGTATCTCCTTGAAAGTACTATTAATAACACCACCTTATCACTGCGGCGTGCTGGAATCGGCAGGATCATGGCTCCCTACAGCTTTTGTTTACCTGGCCGGAAGTTTGAGAAAGGCAGGATACGAAGTGGAAATCTACGATGCCATGTCAAAGTTTCATACTTATGAAGACATAAGGGCTCATTTAACAGAAGTGCAGCCGGACGTAATCGCTACCGGCGCTATTACAGCTACTATCTATGATTGTCTTAACGTATTAAAACTGGCAAAGGAGCTCAATCCGGAAACATTAACCATCCTGGGAAATGTCCACCCTACTTTTTGCTGGGAGGAAATTCTAAAAGAGCATCACGATATTGTCGATTATATCGTTCGGGGTGAGGGAGAGCAAACCCTGGTGGCCTTACTCAACTGCATTAGCGATAGTCGAGATCCTGCAGGAATAGAGGGTCTTGCTTTTTGGAGAAATGGAAAGCCTGTAGTGACTCCCGATCGTCCTTTAGTGCAGGATTTGGATTTACTTGCAACAGCCTGGGATCTGATTCAGTGGGACGAGTACACTTATCATACCAAGCCAGGTTCCACCCTGGCGGTTGTAAGTTCTTCCCGGGGCTGTACTCAGAATTGCAGTTTTTGTTCCCAACGCCTTTTCTGGAAACAGACCTGGCGGGCACGCAGCCCTGAGAATTTTGTGGCCGAGTTAGAATATTTGCACCGTGAGTTCGGTGTGGATGTAGCCATGATAAGCGATGAGACACCGACTGTTGACCGCCACCGGTGGGAACATATTCTCGACCTGCTTATCCATAAAAGGCTTGACCTTGAACTCTTGATGGAAACCCGTGTGAATGACGTCCTTCGCGATAAGGATATCCTGGGCAAATACCGCAAGGCAGGGATTGTTCACATCTATGTCGGGGTAGAGGCAACTTCTCAAAAAACTTTGGACCAGTTTAAGAAGGGAACCAGGGTGGAAGAATCGAAAAAGGCGATTGAGTTGATCAACGCTATGGATATCGTATCCGAGACCTCATTTGTTATAGGGATGCCTGACGATACCATGGAATCAATTGCCAGGACAGTGGAATTGGCTAAATATTATGATCCGGACATGGCCTTTTTCTTGCCTATTTCGCCATGGCCATACGCTGACCTTTACCCGCAGCTCAAACCGCACATTGAGGTGTTTGATTACTCAAAGTACAACCTGGTAGAACCTGTGGTCAAACCGATAAATATGACTCTGGATGAATTAAGAAAGGCGATTGGGAAAGCCTCCATGGATTTCTACACGGACAAACTTTCAAGACTTGATAAAATGAGTCCGTACAAGCGTAAGTTCATGATTGCCGTCATCGACATCATCGCCAACAATTCTTATCTTGCCGAAATGATGGGTTCTTTGGGCGAAAATGCCGATGGGATGCCGCTTGATATCAAAAAATATCTCGATAGCATAAGTTAGGCGCTTAGTTCCAAATCAAAAACGACAGGGGTCGCCCGAGGCAGATTTAATTACGATCAGGCTGGCTCCTACAGTTTTGAACATTTGAGCATTTAATATTTGGATTTGCCCGCCCTGGTGCTACGTGCTATCCTGCCCTGGTATGTACCGCACTTTACGGTTTAAGCCAGGGAATCAGTCTACTAATCTGTAGACACGGTCTGGGCCAGGGTTTCGGATTTCGTGCTTCGTATTTCCGGTTTATCCGGCTTAGATTCAGTACAATCAAATAAATCAGGTCCTAATAAATTTGACTCCCGAGTTTTTATATAAAACAGCAGGATATAAGAAAACTCTGCTCAAGATTTTTGAGATCACCCTGTTTGTTGCTATGGTTATATGGTATTCCGGCTATACCTATAAAAGGAACAACGTCTGGAAAGATGGCGTTTCCATCTGGTCGGATGCGGTAAACAAGTCTCCTTCCAAGGCGAGGCCGCACTTTGCCCTCAATCCGGATTTTGCAATCGCTCGCTCCAATCTTTCTATCACTTATAATAAGAAAGGGATGATTAAAGAGTCTGTGCCAATAATTCTTATCTCGCCGAACAAATGATGGGAATTGGACATAAGTCCGGCGAGATGCCCGCTCAAATTAAAAAATATCTTACTGGCCTTAGGTAATGAACTTGTAAAAAGTCAATTTTGTTTGCACTGTGATGCAAATCTGCTTACAGCAGGCTGAAAAATCCTCACGATAGGATAGCTCAACAATGGTCATCCCCCTCGGGGGCCCGGGCCCCGAAACTTTTCTCCCCTCCACCTATTGCCCTGGTCCGAACTACAGACTAAGGAGTCTCCCCCAGCCGTAATGGCTCTATTGTGCTGGCCTATGCGGGCATGACAATCAATGTTGCCTTGCTTATCGGCAATGGAGTCCGCCCATACGCATATATCTCCGGAATAGTTGTCCAGCGCTGAACTTATGCCCAGATCATTAGAATACGTGTTGCATTTTTCGCTTCTTGTGTCTGCAGAAGCTCCTGTTGCTATTCCCAGTACCAATACCACAGATAAAAACCAAAGTATTTTTTTCATTTTTTCCCTCCTATATTGATGGTTAAGTAGTCAAATCGTTAATCCGTCCATTACTTGAGAGCTTTGCATAACACCAGTATTGTCATTGCGAGCGAAGCGAAGCAATCTCACAACCTGTTGATAATCCACAAGATTGCCACGTCCCGCCACGCTTTGCTCGCGGCTAAAGGCTCACTTGCTCCTCGCAATGACCAGAATTGAGCAAAAATGGGGGTTGTGCAAAGGTCTCCACTTATGAATCAAATATCAACTACTTTATAAAGTTTAAAGCAACGTTTATGCCATATTGGAAGTAAACTAATAATATATTATAATTTAATGCAACCAACATTATAATATTTGTATTTTTATTAAGTAGTTAACTTCCTTAATCTTGCAGAATGACTGTCTTAAATAAATAAGTTAAATTATTAATTCTATATTTCCTGCCGCGCTGATTATTACAAATTATAGCATATAATTTGACAAAAATTGTTATTTTACAGCTCAACAATGATATTATATTTATGCTTAATATAAAGTAACATATTATAATTACTATTTAAAGCAAGAAGAAAGCCACTATCATTAGAAGTAAGATTATAGTCAATAAATTCTTTGTGTTAGGTATTTTTTATTCTAACTTCTCAAAAAGTTCGGGTAGATTACATTTTGCGACTATTCACTGGATTCCTGCTTTCGCAGGAATGACAGGCACTTACATCCAAACGTCATTCCGGCGAAAGCCGGAATCCAGACAACTTACCCCGAGTTATTGAGAAGTTACTTTTTATTCCCAGCCGAATAACTCAAGAATTGTGCAGTAATTTACATAATAGCAGGGAAATTTGTTTCGCAATTTGGAGTTCTGGTCAATGCTTGATCTTTTCATGAAATTTGATATATTATTTTTTCAAAACACCTTTGATGCTTGCGGGAATAGAATATGAATAGTTTATGGAATGACAAAGATGCAAAAGCTTTTTTAAATGATTCGTTGCAGTTAAGGGTTTATGCATCCCGGCTGTTAGGAAGCCGGCCTGATTTGGTTTTACACGGCAGAGGCAAAGCTCAAAGGGCTGTTTTTCAAGCCACTTTTTTTGTCAATACTTTTTCAAGTATTAGATTTTCAGTGGAAATATTGAAAATGTCGGCCAAAGAATACCTGTCAGCAGCGTCCAGTACCTCCAGCCCAATCATTTTCCCGGATTTGTCAAGGTCAATATTTAATCCTTCCGCTATTTCCACTGTTCGATCCACATATTTTTCCTGCAGCCGAATATACAGGGCATCAATCTCATTATCGTATTCTATTTTCATAGATTATTCTCCTTTTACCATCGCCGTTATAACGGTTAATTCCCTGTCTTCCGCCTTATAAGTTACCTTTAAATACCTGCCCTCTATGGTTTTGAAGGCATTTTTTCTTCCTTTTGTCGTGTTTACCAACATGTCAGGGGCACCTATTGATTTCATCTGTCTCTTAGCATGTCTGCTGAATATTATTTTCATTTGCAACTGCTCAGATTCATAGGTGTGCAAAGCTTACTAAAACTTACTATATTATACAGTAAATCTTGATTAATCACTATTCGCCTACGCCCATACCTCAGACAAATCTATCTTTAACCCTTCAAGAGCCCTGCTTTCAAGAATATCATTTTCAGTCAGATACTCCGGCTTACCATATTTTACTCCCTCAAGGCGGTAGATCATGACATACTTTGCATCAGGATTAACAATCCAATATTCTTTGACGTCATGCTTTTCATAAAGCAGTAGTTTCTCGGTCTGATCTTTATAGGATGTAGAGGGGGACAATATCTCGACCGTAATGTCGGGAGCGCCAAGACATCCCCGTTTATCAAGCTTATTTTGGTCACATATGACAACAATATCCGGCTGCACAACGGTTTCTATCTCTTCATCGGCATCATCTTTACTTTCTGCAAGTCGCACATCAAAAGGAGCTGCAAAAGCCTTACACTGTTTATCCTTTAGAAAATCATACAATATACCTGATAGTTTAAAAGAAATGCCCTGATGCTCAGTACTCGGTGCAGGAGTCATAGCATAGGCCACGCCTTCTATTAACTCCCATCTCTCATCATCAGACCAGGTAAGATAATCCGCATAATTGAATTTTCCATCTGATTTTTTATTTAACTTTTTAGCTGATGTGGCCATTTTTCACCTCATGGGACTGCTGGGGAACGCTGGGTACTTGTAAACTTATTTTAAATAAATCCCATAAACTTTGATTTTTGTCAAACAGCTTTTTGTCTCGAAACTCCGTGCTGTTCCGCGGTGAACTATTAAGAACATCGTAGAAATGACAATAAAAACCGCTTGATAATCTGAGCAATGGGGTGGTAAATTGAATTGCGAAGACGTCATTGATTCTGTCGGGAGTTTATTTTGGATGAGAATATGATTAATTTATGGAATGATAATGAGGCAAAAGCTTTCTTAAATAATCCATTACAGTTAAGGGGTTATGCATCCAGGCTGTTAGGAAGCCGGTCTGATTTGGTTTTACACGGCGGAGGCAATACCTCGGTAAAGATTAAGAAAGAGAATATCTTTGGGGATATCGAAGAAATTCTTTATGTAAAAGGAAGCGGCGTTGATTTGACAGATATACAGCCCGCTGGCTTTGCTCCTGTCAAACTTGAAGTTCTTAACAAAATGATTGCACTTGAGAATATAGATGATGTCGACCTGCTAAGGCTTCAAAGATCTGCAATGACTGATCCTGACTCTCCAAATCCTTCAATCGAAACAATTTTACAT
>VMSQ01000118.1 GCA_013792055.1 Desulfobacteraceae bacterium | reverse complement strand
GTGTTATCAGTCGTCGACGTATAACTAATACGCCTTCCTCCTTCTGGCCTTGTGAAATGAATTATCTGAAAGTCTATAAGTTGAGACCTTTGAAAAATGTTCAATTTTGTTCAAGTTCAAGGAAGGCGAAAATTTTAAATGCAGGAATACATTGAGTATTTCGAGGCTTAAAATTTGAGCCTGACGCAGAAATTGGGCAAAAGGGGGCGTTTTGCAAAGGTCTCAAGTTAGGAAGCCCTTTAACTTTTATTACGCTGTTTTATTCAATGAAGCTGAATTTAGTAAGTTTGGGTTGCGCAAAGAATCTTATTGATAGCGAAGTTATGCTGGGCTGTCTTGTTGACGCCGGCTGGGATATTACAGATGATCCGGCTGAAGCAGAAATAATAATCGTCAATACTTGCAGCTTTATTGAGTCGGCTGTCAATGAATCAATAGATACCATCCTTGAACTCGCTAATTTTAAAGAAACCGGAGCGTGCCGGAAACTTATCGTTACAGGATGCCTTCCCGAACGTTTCAGAGAAGAAATAGTTAGAACCTTGCCTGAGGTTGATATCTTCCTGGGCACAGGCGCTTTTGACAGAATTATCTATGCAGTTAATGGTTCTTCAGACCTTTCAAAATGTCTTCTTCCTGATCCCAATTTATTGACACTGCAGGGTAAAGAAGCGCACAGGGTTCGAAGTTCATCTCATATCGCCTATATCAGAATAGCGGAAGGGTGCAGCCGGCATTGTACATATTGTATTATTCCAAAGCTGCGGGGGAAATACAGAAGCCGTAACCACTCAGATATTATTGCAGAAGCGCGTTCGCTTGTTCTGTCGGGCGTAAAAGAACTGATAATTATTGCCCAGGATACTACGAACTATGGTAAAGATCTGAATAACTCTGTTGACTTAAGCGGGCTGCTTGAGAGTATTTCAGATATATCTGAGGATGTATGGATAAGGTTTATGTATGGACATCCGGAAAGCATAGATGAATCAATTATAAAAACTATTGCAAAACATGATAATATCTGTACTTATTTTGATATTCCGATTCAGCATGCTATCAGTTCTGTTTTAAAAAGAATGGGCAGAAAATATACACGTGATGACTTGTACAGGCTGTTTGAAAAGATCAGAGAGACAGCCCCTGATTGTGCTTTGCGAACAACAGCTATAGTAGGTTTCCCCGGGGAAACAGACAAGGACTTTGAACAGTTGTTTGATTTTGTAGAAGATATTTGTTTCGATCATCTCGGCGTTTTTATATATTCCGATTCCGAAGATCTGCCATCTCACAGGCTTTCCCACCATGTTCCGAAAAACATTGCAAAGAAAAGATATGACCGACTAATGTCTCGCCAGGCAGATATATCTATGAAAAATAACCAAAAGTACATAGGAAGAGTTCTGAAGGTTCTGGTGGAAGAAAAATCAGAAGATAATATGTTTATCGGCCGAACATATTTTCAGGCCCCGGAAATAGATGGGATTACATATATTAATTCAAATCAGTTGCAGCCGGGTATCTTTACCAGTATAAAGATTTCAGACGCCTTTGAATATGATCTGGCAGGGAAAACAGTATGAGCGACCTGAAAAACAAAATTCTTTCCGCTATAAATAAAGACCTTGTTGAAATTGAACTGGCACTTAAAAATAATTTAAAAGCAAGTCTTGACCTGACTTCACAGGTAGCAGGCCATATATTATTTTCAGGAGGCAAAAGATTCAGGCCTTTGCTCATGATTCTTTCAGCAAGAATTTGTGGCTATAAAGGGAACATGGATAAAACTTATTCTACAATTTTTGAATACTTACATGCCGCCACCTTGCTGCATGACGATATTATTGATGGAGCGACTCTGCGGCGAGGAAAACCTGTAGCGCATTCAATATGGGGAAATTCCATTGCGGTTCTGGCTGGAGATTTTCTTCTGGGGCGTTCTCTTTCAATTTCGACCGAAACAGAGCTTCCCAAGGTAATTAAAATTATTACAAAAATTACTGAGGAAATGTCCCAGGGGGAAATACATCAGTTAACAAGAATTGGGGATTTAGACCTGACAGAAGAAGAGTATATGGAAATCATCCGGCGCAAGACCGCTGTGCTCATGCAGGGAGCATGCTGGACAGGTGCCCTCATTGCGACTGCTTCGGAAAAAGAGGAAAAAGCCCTTTCAGAATACGGTTTTAATCTTGGAATTGCTTTTCAGATGACAGATGATTTGCTTGACTATACATCTGATACAAGCATTCTTGGAAAGGAAATCGGAGCAGATCTGAAAGAAGGAAAACTCACACTTCCAGTTATATATTCATTAAAAGAAGCTAGTTCTGAAGATAAAACAATTATGGAAAAAATAATTACAGATAAAAATTTTTCTTTTAATGATTTTAAAATATTGATAAAATTGTTAGAAAAATATGGAGGTATTGAATATACAAAAAAACTTGCATCAGAACACATTGAAAAGGCGAAAAAGTCTATTTTGTTCTTTGAACCCTCTGAAACAAAAGAGTTGCTTTTAAATATGGCGGATTATGCTCTGATTCGTAAGGCTTAATATATGTATTTTTATTCGGTGATTAAAAAATCGTTTCTTATAATTTTTATACTTGCAGTTGCTGCAAACTTATCAGTTGTTGTTAATGCCGAGGAAGATGCTTCGAAAAAAATTATTGAGGTAATAGGAACGAGCACAATTAGCGGCAATGATATTGCAAAAGCGAGGGATCAGGCGATTAAAAACAGCTTGGTTTCCGCGGTTGAGCTCGCTGTTGCGGATCTTTTACCCATTGAATCGATGATACAGAATTTTGAAACATTAAATAAAATTCTCTATGATAACTCTTCAGAATTTGTTGAATACTATAAAGTCCTTACGGAATTGGAATCAGGAAAAACTTACAGAGTACTTGTTCAAGCTACGGTATCAACGTCTGTAATTGAGCAGAAGTTGATGAGCGCAGGCATAAAGGTTTGCAAAAAAAATATGCCTAACATACTTTTTTTTATTGCGGAACAGAATCTTGGTGATATCTTGCCGCAGTACTGGTGGACGGAAGATTTAGGATCTGTAAGGGGTTATTCAGAGACTGCCATGGCTGAGAGTATGATTAGAAATGGGTTCTTTGTAATTGATCAAAAAAGTTTAATTAAAAATAAGGCATTTGAAGCTGTAAAATACAAGCCCGATCTTAGTAACCAGGAGGCTGTAAGTCTGGGAAATAGTTTACATGCAGATGTGGTAATAGCGGGAAGCTCTAAAGCAGATATAGCTCCAAATACTATGGGAGAAAATATAAAATCATTCAAGGGTATAGTGTCTGCACGAGCATTAAGAACAGACACCGGCGAAGAGATTGCTTCTACCATGCAGACAGCTGCATCAGTTAATAAAGATAATGTTGAAGGGGGAAGGGATGCGCTTTTAAATGCAGGATATCTTGCGGGTAGTGACCTGTCTTTACAGATAGTCAACAAGTGGCAGAAAGAGGTTAAGAAGCCCCTTACTACTTTTGCGATAATCGCTGAAGGTACAAGATATTTATCAAACTTTGCTGTTTTTCGCAGCGTATTGAATGAAATTCCCGGTGTTATTACAGCACAAACAAGCGAAATGAAAGCTGATGAGGCAACCATAATTGTCAATTTTCAGGGAAATGCAAAGGAGCTTGCAGATGCCTTGATGCTGAAGAATTTTGAATCGTTTGGTATAAATATCTATGAAATTTCCCAGAGCCATTTAAGAGTCAGACTTATTTCGAGATAGAATAAATTGACCATAAGCATTCCAAATATTTTAACTGTCATAAGAATACTGCTGATCCCTCTTTTTGTTATTTTTCTGCTGAAAAATTTATTTTCATTTGCTCTTCTTGTCTTTGCTATTGCTGCTATAAGCGACGCTTTAGACGGACTTTTTGCAAGATATTTTAACCAACATACAGTGTTAGGGGCCTATCTTGATCCTATAGCAGACAAACTACTTTTAACATCAGCTTTTATAAGCCTGGCGATTCTTAAGATAGTACCCGCCTGGTTGACAGTTATTGTTATAAGTCGTGATATTTTGATATTGCTTGGAGTTGCTATTTTTTCAATTATCAATATTAATTTTGAAGTAAAGCCGAGCATTGCCAGCAAATGTACTACCGTTGCCCAGCTTTCCACAGTCTTTTTAGTCCTCCTTGATCCGAAGCTCCCTGATTTTTACATAATTCAATGGTCATTATACTGGCTCACGGCCGGACTTACAATAATATCAGGCCTCCATTATATTTACATAGGCCTTAATATTCTTCAGACTGCTTCGGAAAATACTCAGGCACAGAAATAATTCATAAGCCGGAAACCAGTTTTTAAAAGAATTCTGGAGGCTAATATGTCAAAGAAAGTGAGAGCTCATGCAATAATAATCGGCAGGGTTCAAGGAGTTTTTTTTAGAATGGAAACAAAACGTGCGGCAGATAGCTACAAGGTTTTGGGATGGGTAAAAAACAGGAGAGATGGGACAGTTGAAGCTGTTTTTGAAGGTAATGAAGAGAATGTAAACTCAATCCTTGAATGGTGCAAGAAAGGCCCCCGCCTTGCTGATGTTAAAAAAGTGGATGTGGAATTGGAAGACTATACAGGTGACTATTATGAGTTTGAACTCAGATACTAAGATAAAAGCGGTTTATTTAATATTGATAACTTAAATAAACCGCTTTTGAAATCAGCTTGAATCTAAGTCGAGCTATATGATGGCGCCTTTTAGCTTCTTGCCGGGACGGAACTTAACAACATTACATGCTTTGATTTTAATCGGTGCACCTGTTTGAGGATTGCGGCCCTTACGAGCTTTCCTGCGGACTTTTGTAAAAGTTCCAAATCCCACAAGCGTAACTTTACCGTCTTTTTTCTTTAGCGCCTTTGTTACACCATCCATGAAAGAGTTTAGTGCACCTGATGCTGCGACTTTGGAAATACCCGCGTCACCTGCCATTTTTTCTACTAATTCTGCTTTTGTCATACTTGCTCCCCCTTATTGTTATTGATTAATAACAGTCCAACTGCCTCTTTTATCAGCTCCATATAGCATGCTTTTTTTAATGTCAACACAAATCAGCATCATATAAGACTTTTTTGATACTATTTAATGCTAACATGTTATATGGCCATATCTGCAACTATCCTTTTTTAAAAATTCTATATTATATGAGCATTGCAAATAAAATTGTAGAAAATAATTTAGAAAAGAGCGTCCACAAACTCTTTTGCATTAAAGTCTTGCAGGTCATCTATGTTTTCGCCAATACCAATATACTTCAGTTGAATTTTGAGAGTGTTGCAAATACTTATAACAATGCCTCCTTTTGCGGTCCCATCAAGCTTTGTAAGTGCTATCCCTGTTACTCCAAGTGCATCATCAAACAGTTTCGCCTGTGACAAAGCATTTTGGCCTGTTGTTGCATCAAGAACCAAAAGGATTTCATGCGGTGCACCTGCCAGCTTTTTCGATATAGTTCGTTTAATCTTTTTAAGTTCCTCCATAAGATTTACCTTGGTATGAAGCCTTCCTGCAGTATCTACAAGAACGATATCCATACCTCTTGCAATAGCGGCTTCAATGCTGTCATAAGCTACAGAAGCAGGGTCGGCATTGTCCTGGTGCTTTACTATTTGAGCACCTGCTCTGTCAGCCCATATCACAAGCTGCTCAATAGCCGCAGCCCTGAAAGTATCGCCGGCAGCTATCAATACGTTCTTCCCTTCTGAATTGAATTTTGCTGCAAGTTTCCCGATTGTGGTTGTTTTGCCGACACCATTTATACCAATTACCATTATTACTCTGGGCTTAGCAGAAGCAGCTTCACTGATTTGCTTTGGTGTTTGTAGATTAAGAAGTAAAAGCATTTCCTCTTTCAAGGCATTCTTCAGCTGGTTGGCGTCAGATATTTTAGAGGATTTTTTTGAAATTCTTTGAATAAGATCCATTGAAAGCTGCACGCCAATATCCGAGGTTATCAAAAGCTCTTCTAATTCTTCTAATAAACTGTCATCAATTCCCCTTTTTCCTGTAAAGAGCTCATCTATGTCTGTTGAAAGAATTTCGCGGGTTTTGGAAAGACCTTTTTTTAAACGTTCAAAAAAAGATGTTTTCCCCGATGGGTCTGAATTATCCTGTTCTTCTTTCTTTTCATCTGAATGCTTTTTCTTTTTGAACCAGTTGAGCGCCATAACTTCCCTCAGTACGAATTTTATATTTCCGGCTGTTTTAAACCTAAATTGAGCAATTTTTTACTCGACCTGCACCAATCTCTTGCGCATCAAGGACTTGCGAAAAGTCTCGACATATCCATTGGTATGCCTACGCTTTTCGCAAACCTTGCTGCATCAAGATCTCGGCACATTTCTTCGCAAAAAATCGTTCAACTTAGGTTAACCTAAATTTACTGAAACTATCTTTGAAATCCCCTTTTTTTCCATGGTAATACCAAACAACGTACCGGCAAACTCCATGCTTTTTTTATTGTGAGTTATCATGATAATCTGAGATTTTTCTCCTATAATTTTAAGCAAATTATTAAAGCGAAAAATATTGGCTTCATCAAGAGAAGCGTCTATTTCATCCATGATACAGAAAGATGCCGGCTTAATTAGAAATATTGAGAAAATAAAGGCAATTGCAGAAAGAGCTTTTTCTCCTCCTGAAAGAAGGCTCATTCTGGTCAGTTTTTTCCCAGGAGGATGGATCATGAATTCTACGCCTGTTTCAAGGGGTTTGGCCGGTTCAGTTAAGACAAGCTGTGCCGTGCCTCCATCAAAAAGACGTGGAAAAACCTCATTTAGTTTCTCATTAACCAGATCAAAGGTTTTTATAAATTTTTCCTGCGTGATGTGGTTAATCTTTTTTATAACTTTATGGAGATCATCAAGAGCTTGAACAAGATCATCATATTGTTTAGATAAGAAATCAAGGCGTTCTTTTAGCTGTTTATATTCCTTTATAGCCCCGAGATTTACATCGCTTATATTAGCGATTTTCTCCTTAAGTCTGGAAAGTTCAACTTCCATTTCATCTATCGGCATATCTTGCTTTTCCGCCTTATCTCTTAATTCTGATCTCAAATCAGAAAGCGGAATGCGATAGGTTGCTTCTAAGTAATTCGCAATATTTTCCAGTTTAATATGCCTTTGGGATCGTTCTATTTCAAGGAGCCGAATTTTCTGCAAGGTCTTTTCACGTTCGTCTTGTATCTTTGTAATGATATTATCATTTTCTTTAAGGCTGTCATCAATAGCATGATAATCAGCCTCATTTCTTTCAAGTTCCTGTTCAAGGTGCGTCATATCATTATACATAACGGGAAGATTTTTTTCATATTCTTGAATTTTCTGTTCTGAATTTGTTCTGTTTTGATGCTTCTTATTAATTTCCCCGCAAAGCTGCTCGAACTGGTTTATCCCTTCATCTTTAAATTCTTCAAGTCGTTTTAATGTATTATAATTGTTTTCTATTCCGGCATTGATGGCCGTCAGCCTGAGTTTAAGATCCATTATCCTTTGATTAAAATTTTCCATTTCATCAGAGGCGGAACTGATTCTTTCTGAAGTTTCTGCGACTTTGTGCTGTGCAGTCTCAACTTCATTGGTTATTTCTGCAAGTTCTCTGTTATATCTGACCATCTCTTCATCAATATCAATCTCTTCTCCCATGAGATGTTCCTGCTCCAGGCTTACTATTTCAAGGTGTTTTTGGGCGTACTTTTCATCTTCGCTTGTTTTATAAAGTCTTTTTTCCGCTTCGATTCTGTCTTGGGTGGTTTTATTTTTATTTTCTATCAGTTTTTGCAGATCGCTTTCGATAACACGAACTTCAGATTCAAGTTCTTTTTTATCAAGACTGGTGGATTCTATTTTTTTATTTATTCTGTTAATCTGGCCCTCAAGTTCTTTTAGTTCCTGTTTTTTTGCAAGAATACCTGATAAATTATCTTTGCTGCCGCCGATCACGATGCCTTGAGGAGAAATAATATCGCCGTTTTTTGTAACAATTGTCCAACAATTGTCATTACTTTTATTTATCTTTATAGCTTCTTCAATATTGGTGGTAACAATTACATTTTCTAAAAAAGATTCTGCGATTTTTTCGAACCCTGGTTTTACTGCAATGTGTTTCAAAAGATTTTTTTGTGTATTGGAATTTTCAGAAAGATTATATTTTATCTTTTTAATGGATGAAACAGGGATGAATCCGCTGCGCCCAGCACTGTTTGACTGGAGATAGGCTATAGCGTCAAGTCCGGTTTTTTGATCATTAACCAGTATGTATTGTAAGGATTCTCCAAGGGCAGCTTCCACCGCGGTTTCAAAAGAAGCCTCGGGTTCGATAATATCTGCCATTAAGCCAAGAATACCATTATTTTCTAAGGAGCTGTTTGTAGTTTCTTTATTTACATATTTTTTCATTATGGCCCTGACACCATCTTTATACCATTCAAAATTATCGGCCATTTTCTTTAAAGCATTAAATTTTGATTTTAGCTTATTTTTTTCAAGTTCAATTATCTGGATGAATTTAACCTTCTTGCCAAGTTCCTTGCTCTTCCGATCAAGCTCTTCCTCTTTGATTTCGATACTTTGATTCAGATCATCTATTTCCAGTTTTAGTTCTTTCAGATGCTTTTGGGCTTTTATGGAATATTTTTGTGTTTCCTTTAACTTGTTTTTTGCTCTAACCTCTTCTTCATCTATTATTTTTAACCGTCTCTTTATATTCTCCTTGTTGCTTGCCGCATTTTGATAGATATTTTTGTATCGTGCTTCTTTGGCAACCAGCTCCATTAGATGTGTTTTATAATCTTCGAGTCTCTTTGTCAGCTCAGACATTTGATCTCTTATTTTTTGCGATGCAGATCGTTCCTGCTCAAGACTTGATTCCACATCTGTTATATTGTCCTTAAGTTTTGCATTCTGAGTTTCTATTTGAGTAATCTCGGTGATAATGTTGTTGTTTTTTTCTTCTATTTCCTTTCTTGCAGCTTCAAGCCTTATGGCTTCGCTGGAAAGATTTTCCATCTCTCTGCGAAGATGTTTAAGGTCATTTTCTATCCTGTCTATATTTCGATGAATTTCGAATTTTTGAGATTTTTGTTCCGAGATTTCATGTTCTTTTTGTGAAAGTTGAAATTTTATATCTTCAACAGCAGCGTCAAGTTTTTTTATTTTTGATGTATGCTCAATGTGTGTATCATTAAGATCTTTTAACAGAGACTCGGTTTGGCGGATTTGGTGAGAGTAATTATCAGAATTTGCAAGAGAAATCAGGATATCCAGTTCCCTTATACCCTTTTGATAATTATTGTAAATTTCGGCTTTTTTAACCTGGCGCTTAAGACCGGCCAGCTGTTTTTTTACTTCATTAAGTATATCATTTATTCGCAGAAGGTTCTGCCTTGTGGCATCAACTTTGCTTAGAGCTTCTTTTTTTCGGTTTTTATATCTGGTAATTCCTGCGGCCTCCTCAATAAAAAACCTTCTTTCTTCAGGCCCAGCCTCAGTAATAGCTCCAATATTTCCTTGCTGAATTATTGAATATGATTTTGTTCCAAGGCCGCTTCCCAGGAAAATGTTATGTACATCTTTTAATCTGCATGGTTGCTTGTTGATGAAATATCCGCTTTCACCAGAGCGATAGAGCCGCCTGGTTAACATTATTTCAGTAAAGTCCTTTAATTCCTCTGGAGCAGTACCGTTGTCATTTAAAAGCGTTAAGCATACCTCAGCCATGTTAAGCGGCAAATTCCCGTTAGAACCGGAGAATATAACATCTTCCATCGCTTTCCCGCGAAGCTGCTTAACACTTTGTTCCCCCATAACCCATCTAAGCGCGTCAACAATATTGCTCTTTCCGCAACCGTTAGGCCCTACAACTGCAGAAATGCCGGCAGGAAATTCAATGCTGGATTTTTCAGAAAATGATTTAAATCCTGTAACTTCCAGTTTTTTTAGTTTCATACAAGACTGTCCTCTACCTTGTGTTTTTTTCAACCGTAAACCGATAACTGTGAACCGTGAACGGGTACTTATTTTTTTAGCAGGAAAATAGATGCTTGTAAAGAAAAAACACAAGGTGAAGTATAATTTTGATTAATTGAATACAATATGTGGTGTGTTGTTTTTACGAACTCATTAACTATTTAATATTATAAGGTTTTATGGTAACCAACCGTGAACCCTGAACCCAACAACCTGAGTAGTTACGTTTTATGAAATAAACCAGATGAACGGCTAATCACCGTATGGGTTAGACTTTTTCCAAATATTTGTTAAAAGAGCCGTTCTTTTTTTTATGCTGTTTGCCAGCCTTGGGAAAAAACCATCCGGCATCCATTGACGATGCCCTATTCTGCTGTGACGCTTCTTGCCGATCTGTACAATTTCATATCCTTTGTTTTGAATCTTCTTTGAAAAAGCAATTTCAGCAGCAATGGCCTCATGGTAATCATCAACAATAATATATCCGTCAACTTCTTCCAAAACTTTACGCGAAGTAAAATGAACAACAGAAGTCAGATGGCTGGCTGTTTCGCCCTTTGGTATTCCCCATTTCCGCAGGGTTTCAATATAGAATCCAGCCCGTTCTCTCTTTTTCTTGGAAACCTTATGCTTGCCATCAGCACCGGTCAGTTCCGCCCATGGCATGTCCCAGCTTTTGTTTAAATATTCTCCTACAAGCCCGCATTTTTCAATTGAATTAAAACATTGAATAAAATCTTTAAGCCAGTTATCTTTTTTTATATAGCAATCATCCTGCATAAACAGGTAATTGTCGTATTGAGAAAGAATCCGCCACGCATAATCCCAGGCTCCAAGATTAAAACCGGTATTTTCACGAACAAGAACCTTTTTAAAAATATTTGATAGATCTTTGGGTAATAAAAAAGATTTGCCATTGGCGCAAAGGTAAAGATCATAGCGTACTCCGGCATTATATCGTTTCAAGGAATCAACAAGACTGCAAATGTAATCAGAAGGATTGCCGACCCAGGTCGATACAACAACCGCAGTATTAGGAATACGTTGACCTGCTTCGTTCAATCTAATTGTCCTTTTGCACCAGAAAATTTAGAGACTCAGACATTTTTCTGAAGGTCTCATCAACAGAAAAATGATCAATAACACGTTTTTGACCTGCTTTTCCCATGGTATCTCTAAGGGCAGGATCACGGAATAGTTTATCTATTGCTTTCCGCCAGTCATCGGGGTTTTCAGCAAGAAATCCAGTAATGCCTTCCTGAACGATTTCACGATTAACTCCTGCGGGAGACGAAACAACGGGCAAACCGGCAGCCATGTACTGCAATACTTTAAGACCACATTTGCCTTTGGTCCAGGAATCATCAGACATGGGCGCAATGCCGACATGAGCCGATGCCAAAGCCCCTGCCTCCACTTCGTCACTCCAGGGCACAGCGAGAGTCTTCAGCCGTTTGGTCGGCAACTCAAAATCAGCCACAATTTTAAGGCGCAGGTTGGGCATATTCTCAGCCACAGATTCAAGGACAGGAAGGCATTCCTTAAGATATTTCTGTGTGGAACGGCTTCCAATCCACACAAGGTCAAAATAATCAGAGTTTTTCTCCGGCTCAAGCAGATATTTGCGATAATCCAGTGAAGTCGGTACTATCTTTACGGATTCATTATAACGCCCGGCCATTTCAGCAAGGTAAAGATTTCCCGCCCAGACCTGCTCGCAAATACTTGTTACTTTCTCAAAGCTCATTTGACGGGATTTCGAAGGTTCTCCGTCACCCCTGCAAAAAACTGCGTCATCAAGGTCGAATACAAGATTTTTCGAGCACAGCCTTAGCAGGCGCAGAAACGGCAAGCTGAAGGTCTTCCGAAGAATAACTACGACTTCTGCATGGTTAGCCATGCAAAGCAGTTTAATGCGAGGGAGAATACCGTGAGCTGTTATGTGTAATGGCTCCCAGCCGTTAGATCTCAGGGATTCAAAATAGGAAAGTGCTCTATAACGAGTGGATGCCGAGTTTTCCCCTTTTGATATGAATAGGATTTGCTTATCTTTCAATCAATCCCCTTTGCCTTCTTTCTTTCCTTCTTGCCATCATCTTTTCAGTGTGCCTCTTAATTCGAGCTGTTTTTCTCTTTATCCATACCCAGTGCAGCCAGTCCCATGCATTAAGCTTTTTTTTACCTTTGTAAGATAATAAAAGGGGAATTCTATCTTTTTTGTCAAAAATACCCTCAGGTAATGTATAGTTCAATTCTGCAAGGCTCTTAGCTATCCATCGAAAGCGAAAAAAGAGACTTCTATCTACCCTCTGAAGGTCAAAAAGAGCTATATCGGGAGCATCGGATTTATCTTTATAATAAAGCAGTATGTGGGTGGCATTGAAATCACGGTGATTGAAACCTTTCTCATGCATCCTTCTGGCAAAAATACCGATCCTGTTAATCAAATTTCTTTTTCTGTAAGAACCTTTTTCTCCCATAAAAAATTCAGGATTGTCTCTTAGCATATACTCAAGAGAAATAAAGGGAGAAAAATCTTCTGTTATGAGAAAAGACTGTAACCAGAAAAGCTTAACGAATCTTTCTCCGGCAGCAACAGGCAAAACTGTTCCAATCCCTCCTTTACGAAAGTCGCATATATTTTCAAATTCTCTTTTTCCTTCTGAAGAAATCAGTTTGGGAAAAAATAAAGCAAGAATTCTTTTTATCCCTACAAATTTAGTATTGTGATGTTTTAAATAAAAATATTTTTTGCCGCTATCGCTTTGCATTTCAAAACGTATTACAGACCTTACTTTTATTTTTTTTATGATTTCGCCGTCCTGGTATTTCCAGACAGACTCAAAAGAATCAAAATGCATATCATCCAATAATCCCAGATAATCTTTATTAAATATCAGATGATCTTTTTTTATGCATTCAATCTGCGAAGAAAAGTCCTTCATACTTGCCCCTTAGAGCTGACTCTTTCGTAAAGCTTTAGTACTTTCGTTACATGTTTTTCCATTGTAAAACACGCTGCCTCATTGGCGGCATTATCTCCCATCCTGGATCTCTCTGATAATGGTTCAAGCGCCTTTATTTTAGCCGCTAATTCATCAGCCTTTTGTGTTTTAAGTATATAACCATTTTCATTATCACTGATAAGGTCTGCTGCCCCATTGGAATCCGTCGTAATTACAGGCAAGCCGCAGGCCATAGCTTCAAGGCAGACATTTGCAAAGGCATCATAAAGTGTAGGCAAGACAAATATGTCGCTGGCAGCGTAATATTTTTCTATATTTCTTTTGGACCCAAGGAATAAAACCCGTTCATCCAAGCCATTGTTAATAGCCCATCTTAAATATGTTCTATGGTTATCAGCCCCTATGACAAAAAGCCTAATCCTATTATTTTTCAGAACTGACATGGCTTCTAAAACCAAATTAAGCCTTTTTAACTTAAAATCATTTGATACAAAGAGAAGAACTATTTCATCTTTTTTTATGCCGTACTTATCCCTTAAAGGTTTTCTGTATTTATCCTTTACTGCTGGATTGAAGATCGATGTATCGACCCCATTGTAAATTACAACTATCTTTTCAGGATCCACTCTGTAATGCTCAATAATATTTCTTTTAACCAGCTCGGAATTAGTCATTACTACCTTACAACCTTTATCCACAAATATATTATGTTCGAGGTAACTCAGAGCGAGCCGTCTTGGGCATAAACTTTTAAATAGACGAACTCCGGGATGTGGGTATTTTTGCTGCATCTGAACAGGATTAATGCCATCTGAAACCCTGAATATGTCCTGATAAAAAATTCTCTCCATGCTGTGAATTATGTCGAATTTCATTTTAGATAGAGCCCGATTTGCAAAAAAAGCAAAGGAGAGATTCTTAGCAGGAGAAGACAGGCGAACCACCGGCACACGATGAATAATGGCACCTGGTTCCTCCTGCCAGATATTGGCAAAGATATGGACCTCGTGGCCAGCGCGAATTAATTCTCGGCTTAAAAAATATGTATATCTTTCAAGACCACCCTCTTGCAGAGAATATTTTTTACATACAAGTGCAATTTTCACATTTCGGCCTTTAAAAATAAGTTATTCAAGTTTCACCCGCCAAACTCTGGCGCTATTAACGCGTATTTCTAATGAACAAATTATAAAGAAATCTGTTGTAAATTCCATAAAGTGTTGAACAGCTTAGCAGGTAAAGATGGTTATTACTTTCAATAATACATGTCAATAAAAACGAAAAAGAGCAATGCGTTACGAACTTTTTGAAAAACCAACAAATTAGTTCTAATGGTTTCCCGAAAAAGTTTATTTTGCCAGCTGCCTTGCTGCATTGACATTATGATATTTGTTTTATAGTTGATTCTCTGTATCGAAAATTATATTGATTTTAGGTCACAAAAGAAAACCATAAATATTCAAACAGGAGAAAAGCCCATTTCGAATAAATTAGCAATAAAAGCTTCTTTGGGTCTTTATAATTTTATCTGGAAAATAGTTATACCAACGCTTAGTATAAACAAACGTCTTGCCGAAGGATATGAACAGAGGATACTAAACAAAAAGTTGCCCGAGGCGGATCTGTGGATTCAGGCCGCATCAGTCGGCGAAGCCTACCTTGCAATTGAACTGATAAAAAATTTAAAGCCTGAATTTCCAACCAGGGTTTTAATAACCACCAATACTAAACAGGGATTAGAAATCCTCGAACGATCAATTGTAGATATTCTCAAGGAACGCAAAGAAATAAGCATATCTGTGGCGTACTTCCCTTTTGACAAGCCGTCCATTATGAAAAAAGCTGTAAAGCAGGTCCGCCCTAAAATAATGATTCTTTTGGAATCTGAAATCTGGCCGGGCCTCCTCTACTCACTGAAACAATATGGTTGCACCATAATTATCATAAATGGAAGAATAACTGAAAAAAGTTTAAAGAGATATCTTGTTTGGCCTTCATTATGGTACTCGCTAAGGCCAGATAAAATTTTTGCCATCTCGGAAAAGGATGCGGATCGATTTGCCGAATTATTCGGTTCTAAAAACGTAAATGTTATGCCGAATATAAAATTTGACCGTTTAGGCTACACAGAAAACCTGCCCCACAAAGCAGACCCCATTGAAACTATTATAACACCTGACACGAACTTAATAATTCTGGGTTCTGTAGGACGTGATGAGGAAACAAAAGTTGAAAAGATTATCCTCGAGATACTAAAAAGGCAGCCTGATATTGTTATTGGTCTATTCCCAAGGCATCTGCAAAGAATAAAATTCTGGGAAAATGCCTTAAACCGCCTGAAAATTCCTTTTATATTGCGCTCAAATGCAAAGACTCATGTTCGGCCCGGCACAGTTATTTTATGGGATATATTTGGTGAGCTGAATTTTGCATACAGTCATTCAAAAGCTGCTTTTGTAGGCGGAAGTCTTGCGCCTTTAGGGGGACAAAATTTTCTGGAAGCTTTAACCAGCGGAGTTATCCCTGTTATCGGCCCCTACTGGGATAACTTTGACTGGGCAGGTAATGAAATAGTAAACCAGGGACTTGTTCGTATTGCTTCGGACTGGAAACAGGTTGCCGATACTCTGATAGAAGACACAAAAAAGCCGGCCTTGCATGAAGATGTACGTAAAAAAGCCCTCTTATATCTAAAAAGTCATCAGGGTGGTACAGCCCAACTATGCACTATTATTAAAGAAATTTTAAATATAAAATATAAGGAACTTTCCTGAAATGAATAAACTTCCAAAATTTTATGGCATAATCCCTGCACGTTATGCTTCAAGGCGATTTAATGGGAAACCGCTGGCCAAGATACTTGGCAAACCAATGTTCTGGCATGTTTATGAACGTGCAAGGCGTTGTCCTGAGCTATCTCAAGTCGTACTGGCCACAGATGATGACCGGATAGCCTCAAGCGCAAAAAAACTGGATGTGCCATTCGTTATGACACGGAAAGACCATATAAGCGGAACCGACCGGGTACTGGAAGCAGCAGAAATACTCAATGTGCCCAGAAAATGCAGTTGTTGTTAACATGCAGGGAGATGAACCCGCACTTGCTCCTGCTATGCTTAGCGAGCTCGTTCAACCTTTTAAATCACATGACGTGAATGTGACAACTCTTGCAAGAAAAATTAATACAAAGGAAGCTGAGAATCCTGATCTTGTAAAAGTAGTTTTTGCAAAAGATTACAAAGCCTTGTATTTTTCTCGCTCTCCCATGCCTATAAGCCGAGATGGTAAGGGGGACGAACTGCATGGGCACATAGGTTTGTATGCATTTCGCATGAAAATTTTGAAACAATTTGTTATTCTTGGTCAGAGCCGTCTTGAGGGCATTGAAAAACTTGAGCAGCTGCGTCTGCTTGAAAACGGAATCCCGATATATGTTGTAATAACAAATTACAAAAGTATAAGTGTTGACCGTCCTGAAGATATAAAGACTGTAAGTAAAATTCTTCAGGAGGAAATTGATATAACAGCTTAAAACAACTTATAAAATAAATCTATGAATAAGAATTGATTGATATATTATCCCTACTTGGCAATTTTTTTAATATCTGTTATAAAAATATTAATAAAAACAGTTTTATTCTTTTGTGGGGGAAATTAGCCTCATCAATTTCTTGTTCTTAATTGTTCTTATTCTTTAATAGAGTTATCTACATAAACCCAATTGTAAACTATTAAGGTGGGCAATCATGGCTTTAAGTGAAGAACTTCTCAATATACTTGCATGTCCAAAGTGTAAAGGCGGTATATATATTAACGATACAAATAACGGGCTTATATGTGATAATTGTAAACTTTTATATGAAATAAGAGATGATATCCCTATTATGCTCATTGATGAGGCAAAAAGCATCGATTCTTGAACCGCAATAGCGAGTGCATTCCCCGTAGCTTGCTGCGGGGTTAGCGAGCAAATCTAAAAATGGCTAACTTCCTTACGGTCGAAGATTCCCTGTAGCTTGCTATAGAGTTCTTCAATTTTATAAACATATGAGTATACCCCAAAGCCCTAAACCCGCTAAGCTTGTTATAGGGCTCTTTATGAAAGAAAAGAGTCTTATTGTTCCAGTTACAACACAACTTGTTGAAAAAATTGGCTCTATTGACATGGTTAGTTCGTGGCTGCCCTTTAACTATACCAGCTATTACGAACCTGAAATGGGCTCTCCACTTTTCAGACGAGTTCTTGCATTTAAATCTCTTGTTAAACAGAGTGCTCTGCCGGAAATAAAAATCATTACAAACAAAATAGAAAAAAAATATTCAAAAAATAACAAACGTCTAGTCAACATTGATCCAGGCTATATGCTTCACGAACGTTTTGTCCTCGCAACGGGCAAAAACTATACGCACAGAATTTATATAGGTATGGGAATTTTTGCAGATCTTACCCTGATCTATCAAAAAGGATCGTTTAGAAAATTACCATGGACCTACCCTGACTATGCTGAAAAAAACATGCTTACTTATCTTGAAATGGTACGGAATAAATATGTTGTTGATTTAAAAATGCAAACTGCAATTTAGTGTCGTGTCATGCGTGGAATATCGTATCAGACACTCGTCATTCCCACCTTCGTGGGAATGACGGTCATCTTTGCGACATTATATAGATGACAGGACATTAGGTTGAATTTTAATAGGAACAAAAAATAATGAAAAGCATGACCGCATATGCTAGTTCGGAAGGCACAAAAGATCAATTAACTGTCTCCGTAGAAATTCGATCCTATAACAGCAAATATCTCGATATATCTCTGCGAGCACCTCATGGTTATCTTTGCCTGGAAGATAAAATTAAAAGTATGATTTCTGCCGACATACCACGAGGCCGTATAGAAATTAACCTGCAGATAATAGATGGTTGCGAAAACGCATATGTTTTTGATATAGATGAACCGAAAGCTCTGGCATACATTAAAGCTCTTTCCAAACTTAAAACCAAGTTCAACATAAACACCGATATCTCCCTGGATCTTCTGGTGAACGCAGGCGGAGTTGTTAAGTCTGTTGAAACCAGCAAAAATATGGATAAATGTTGGGATAGTATAAAAACCTGCTTAGATATAGCTCTTGATGACCTTAATGCTATGAGGAAAAAGGAAGGAGATTTTATTGCTAAGGATTTTATTGATCGACTTGGCTTTATTGAAAAAAGTGTCGGTCAAATAAAAAAGGAGTCTGAAAATTTATTATCTCATTATCAGGAACGACTGAAGAAACGCATAAATACATTAACTCAGGGCATGATTGATATTGACCCTGCAAGGATTGCACAGGAAGCGGCTTTTCTTGCAGATAGAAGCGATATTTCCGAAGAAACAGTAAGAGTCGAAAGCCATATAAAAGAATTTAGAGCTATTATGGACTCTGAGGAATCCGCTGGAAGAAAGCTGAATTTTCTGCTCCAGGAATTCGGCAGGGAATTTAATACAATGGGATCAAAGGCAGGAAATTCAAATGTGTCACATATAATTGTAGCCGTTAAATCCGAGCTTGAAAAAATTCGAGAACAAGTTCAAAATATCGAATAGCAAAGAGACCTTTGAAAAATGTTCAATTTTGTTTGAGGTCAAGGAAAGCGAAAATTTTAACCGCAGGAATACTCGTAGTATTTCGAGGATAGCGCTAAAGCTTCACTACGTGCCAAAATTTGAGCATGACGTCCCGCCGATGGCGGGAGACAAAAGGGGACGTTTTTCAAAGGTCTCGTAAAAAGGGAGGGAAAATGAAACAAAAGCTGTTGAATATTGGTTTTGGGAGTACTGTAGTTGCTGATCGAATTGTAGCTATTGTACAACCCAATTCTGCTCCAATGAAGCGCCTTAGAGATGAAGCTAAAGATAATAAGCGCCTTGTAGACGCAACCCATGGGCGTAAAACCCGCGCCATGATTATCATGGACAGTAATCATGTTGTGCTTTCGGCTATACAGGCAGAAACAATGTCGCAGCGTTATGCTATTCTTAAGGACTCAGAATAACTTGTCATGAATGATCAGGAAATTAGCCCATCTTGTTTAAACCATAAAGAAAAGCTTTCCCATAATGGCAATCTCTTTATCATAACGGCACCATCAGGGGCAGGCAAAACAACCCTTTGCAAAGCTGTTCTCGACCGGATTCCGGACATGCTTTATTCTGTGTCATACACGACGAGAAAGCCCAGGAAGGGAGAACAGAATGAAATCGACTATTACTTCATAACAGAAGACGATTTTAAAAATAGAATAAAAAACGGCAAATGGGCAGAGTGGGCAAAAGTTTATGGTAATTATTACGGTACTTCATCGGAATTTATTGATAAGGGCTTAGCCTCTGGAAGTGACATACTCCTTGACATTGATTTTCAGGGCACATTACAAATTCTTGATAGATACCATGATAGTATAACTATTTTCATTATGCCACCCTCATTAGATATCCTTAAATTACGCCTTGAATCAAGAGGGACTGACAGCAAACATGTAATTTCAAGGCGTATCGAAGTTGCAAATAAAGAAATGGAAAACAAAGATTTCTACCGCCATGTAGTTATCAATGATAACTTATCGGTTGCTGTTGCTGATCTAATATCCATTGTAGAAAAATACCGTACTCAAGTTTCGCACACCTCTATACAACAAAAGCTTTAAAGGGCAGGTATTAGATAGTTTTTTAAAAAAGCAAAATATGTTCACTCTGGCTTTGGCAACGGCACCATACCCACCCCGCCCGCCTCGCGTTGCGAAGCATTGCGGGCAGGTCAGTTTGTAAGGAGCGAGACATGCACGGCATTTTATCCCTGGTGAAAAACCTTCT
>VMSQ01000059.1 GCA_013792055.1 Desulfobacteraceae bacterium | reverse complement strand
GAGTTAATTAACAAACAGCCTGATAATCTCGTTTTATTGCAACCACAGCATTCTGTGGGGTCTAAGCAAAAAAGTCCTCAGACTATTTAGTGCCTGAACGAAAACTGCTATTTTTCCCAATTTCTGCGTCAGGCTCAAATTTTAAGCCTCGAAATACTCAATGTATTCCTGCATTTAAAATTTTCGCCTTCCTTGAACTTGAAAAAACTATCTAGTATTGCGTTTCATGAAAACCTTTACACTGTCATTGCGAGGAGCGAAGCGACAAAGCAATCTCAACAAGGCCTACAAACTACACCACGGGATTGCTTCGCTAACGCTCGCAATGACAACTTTTTAATGAAACGCTATACTAGTTTTCGTTCGGGCACTATTTAGGAAGACTAACTTTCAATCCTTTTTCTTTAAGATACTCCTTGACCTCTCTAATAGTATAGGTGCGATAATGAAAAACCGACGCGGCTAGCAAAATTTTCGCACCACCTAAAACAACTCCCTCATAAAAATGTTCCAGTTTCCCAGCACCGCCTGATGCAATAACCGGGATGTCAACGGAATCTGAAATAACCTTCGTATATTCTATATCGTAGCCCGCCTTTGTACCATCACCATCCATACTGGTGGGCAGAATAATGCCGGCGCCCAGTTCCTGGCACTGAATAGCCCATGCTTTTGCATCTTTGCCGACAGGTTTCGTGCCTCCAGATACAACGAGTTCAAATCCCGATGGCATTTTGTTATTCCTTCTTGCATCTATAGCCACAGTCACTTTGTTGGAACCATAAACTTCAGATGCCTGCCTTACAAGGTCCGGGTTGCTTACAGCAGCGCTGTTCATTGAAATCTTATCTGCGCCAGCTTCAAAGACAAGTTCAATATCCTCCATAGAAGATATGCCGCCACCAACCGTTAATGGAATACTTATGGCAGATGCAACATTTTTAACCCATTCAAGTCTTGTCTTACGATTTTCAACTGTAGCGGCTATATCGAGCATTGCCAGTTCATCCGCGCCTTCCTTTTCATATAACCTGGCATTTTCTACAGGATCGCCGGCATCTTTTAAATCTATAAAATTTATTCCCTTTACAACTCTACCCTCTTTCATATCAAGGCACGGCATGATTTTTATAATATCCATTAGAATCCCTTTCTATTTACTCAAGTTTCGCATCCACCAATTCCTATGAGTCTTCTCTGACAGGGCAGCGAGACATGCACGGCATTTTATCCCTGATGAAAAACCTTCTATGTGCCTGTCCTGGTCAAATCCCAAGGTATAGTGGTTTAGAATATCAATCATATTATTTTGCTCTTTAAAAAAACTATCTAACACCTGCCCTTTAAAGCTTTTGGCGCATAGAGGTGGTGCGAAACTTGAGTATTTATTTCGCATGTACTTGGAAACTGTGAGATCTGTGAATAAGTTTCTTTACTTCTTTAATGTTATCACCCTCTGGAGGAGATTTTTTGTCCTTTACAAGTATAAGGTTATCAATTCCATTCTCTGGCATGTGACAAGACCAGCACTCAACGCTGGAATTTATTATGTCTTTATCCATATGGCATCTTAGGCAAACTTGATTCATTGAAGTTTCCATCCAATCTCCGTTTTTATGGTGATAACCCAGCCTGTAGAAATTACATTCTTCAGGCTTATACTTCCCTTTCTGGACAGCTCCGGGCAAATGACAATCATAACATTTAAGGTCCTTATGCGCAGATTGTGATAATTCCTCATATACAAGCGGGACCTTATGACATGCAGCGCATTTCTCAGCAGAAGGGAACTTTTCAGGTAATGGCCCTTTAATTACGTTTTCTTCAGCAAAAACAAAACCAGAAATCATCATAAAAATAAACAACGATGTAATTAAGACAACCTTTTTCATTTTTATCTCCCATCGTCAAACTTAATATTTTGGAGACTGATACCCTACTTATTCATACTTTATTAATTTGTTTTCATCTCCGTGTTACTGTCATTAAGCATATTTTTTTCTTTTATCATAAGATGTTCACGAGCTTCATTTTTCTGAACCTCGTTCTGTATCTGTTGTTGATTTTGATTTTGCTCATGTTTTCTGTATTGGTGTTGTTTTCCATTTTGATCTTCTCCAATATCGGAGTCATCACTTGTACTATCTGTTTGTTTTGTATCACTTTTTTGCCCTGTATCACTTTTTTGCTCTGTATCACTTTTTTGTCCGGACTTATCGTCACTTTTGCTCGATCCTGCAGAACCCTTCATCATGCTACTGCTACCGCTTATACCGCCACCTCCGCCTCTACTACCACCACCTCCGCCTCCGCCTCCGCCGCGTGCAAATGCATCTCCACAAGCTAAAGCAGC
Organism: Desulfobacteraceae bacterium; assembly: GCA_013792055.1. Lineage (GTDB taxonomy): Bacteria > Desulfobacterota > Desulfobacteria > Desulfobacterales > ETH-SRB1 > B13-G4. Next base: position 1,351 of record VMSQ01000059.1, on the reverse strand, counting down.
AATAAAAACAGTGATTATAACCGGCAATATTGTCTTTTTTGTCATTATTATTTATCTCCAAATTATTTTCAATTTTTATTTATTGCAAAAACTAATATGTCTTCCATAAGGCATGTTTTCTTTTGGTATCTTCAAATAGCCGAACCATGCTGTTTTCAACTGGCTGATCCCAGATTCTAGTTATTCGTCTGGCAATATGTTTAATGCTTTTTGATGCAAGACACTGTGGATAGTGTGAAAAAAGTATGTTACTATTTTGGACAGATCTGCGGACAACATCATCATAATAAATAAAACCAAAATAGTCAGCCTCTATTGACAGTCTTGTTTTAAGAACTTCGTCAATTTTCCTTAATACTTTAAGCTCATCGAAGCTATCCCCCATATTTATAATGATGCGGGGTCTGTAATTCCTGCATAAATCATGAGCTTTTATAGCAAGATTCCTATCAACATCTGAAATTTTATGTAACAGAGATTTAACTCTTAATGGTTCAGACTTAATAGGTTGACGAAAAGCTGTGGTAAGCATTTTAAGGGCTTCTTTATTATGACTTACGGCTTTTAATATAATATAAAACATAAAGTTTCTCAAAAACGCAAGAGAATTCATAATAGAAGGCACCTCTGAAGTTGTTACAATAATTCCCTTATGCGCTATCCCATAAAAATTCAGAGTATTGAACGTGCTGCCCGATCCGAGATCAAGCAAAACATATCGTGCTGGAATCCGCTTTAGTTCCTCAAGGAGAATTTGCCTTTGGGCATAAGGAATATCGGCCATAAAAGGCGTTCTGCCGTCTCCTGGTATGTATTTAAGATTCGATGTTTTTGTCCTGACCAATAGATCACTAAATCTTACTTTCTTTCCTTTCAAATAGTCGCCGATACCAGGATACTTATTTGGTATTCCTAAATATGTATAAAGGTTTGAACCCCCCAAGTCTAAATCAACCACTGCTGTGCTGTACCCTAATTTGGCTATAGCTATGGATAAATTTGCAGTTAAAAAACTTTTACCTACACCACCCTTGCCACTCGCTATTGGAATAATAGTCGTTTTTTCAGCCATATCAATTCGTTCTTTCTACGCCTTTTCAACTGCTATTAACTCAAGTTTCGCACCCACTAATTCCTATGACCTTCTCCTGCAGGGCAGGTATTAGATAGTTTTTTTAAAAAGCAAAATATGTTCTCTCCGGCTTTGGCAACGGCACCATACCCACTTAGTTTGTAAGGAGCAAGACATGCACGGCATTTTATCCCTGGTGAAAAACCTTCTATGTGCCTGTCCTGGTCAAATCCCAAGGTATAGTGGTTTAGAATATCAATCATATTATTTTGCTCTTTT
>VMSQ01000236.1 GCA_013792055.1 Desulfobacteraceae bacterium | reverse complement strand
TGATGCTTTCCATGTGGCACCGCAGGGAGCGCCTCTTAGTATCTTGATGTTTGTAATCCTTCCATTGTCGGTTTTAACGGAGAATTCCGGCATGCCGAATTTCTCTCCATAGAGGCCAAGGCAGACCTGCCTTGATAGACTACATCATGTGGGAGGCGTAAGCACGCCTTTGACTTGTGATTTTTTACCCGATGCGACTACAGGAATCTTTTTATTTATGCACATAACCGCAAGATCATGTGAAAGGTCAGGATGTGTAAGATAATTTAATACCAGGTCGGCTTTGATATCAGCAGGCAGGTATTTTATTGAATCATCAATTACAGAAGGTAAATTTTTGTCTATTGATATTATCTTCAGGTCAAAACGATTTTCTCCATATTTTATTATCCCCTGTATCTTACTTTCTCCACTACCGTTTTGCTGAAAAACCATTATTTTTTGGATATTATATCTGAAGATATTTTGCGATGTCTTTAATTGTTCACAACTTTTTGAATGAAGTATATTCATATTACGCAACCAGTTTACATTGTTTCCGTGAACTTATTTCAGCGTTTGCCCTTGGCATCGATAGGAATTAAGGGCTCGGAACTGAGTAACTATTAAAAAACTTGACACAAATATAAATTGAAAATACAAGTGACCTTTTCTAATAACTTGCATACTTGCTATTTATTATGTTTTTTAGTATGTAGATTTATATTTAATATATTGATTTTAAGCAATAATTTTTTAAAAATATATATCTGAAATTGCAAAATGAAATTATCAGCACCTGATTATATATTAGCGATAAAGCCTTATTCTCCGGGTAAACCCCTTGAGGAGCTTGAGAGGGAATATGGTATTAGCGATTCTATCAAACTTGCATCTAATGAAAATCCATTGGGGCCGTCTCCTTTGGCTGTAAAAGCCATTCAGGATGCAATAGGAAAGCTGAACCGCTATCCAGATGGAAGCGGGTATGATCTGGTAAAAAATATTGCTAAAAAGCTTGGCGTTGCAGCTGGAAATATTGTTTTAGGAAACGGTTCCGATGAGATTATTGGTATGCTTACGCGTGCCCTGCTGCGTCCGGGTGATGAGGCAATAATGCCTTATCCATCATTTCTTATGTACAATATAATGGTATGCTGTGCCGGAGCAACACCGGTACAGGTTCCATTAAAGTCGCTTTCTGTTGATCTGGATGGGATCAGGGACAGAATTTCATCCAGAACGCGCATGATTTTTATATGTAATCCTAATAATCCTACCGGAACTGTTATATCAAAAAAAGATTTTAAAGACTTTATGCAAAGTATCCCTAATGAAGTTCTGGTAGTAGTGGATGAAGCTTATATTGAATTTGTGCGGGATAAAAGCTGTGCTATAAGTATTGATTACCTTGATTCCGGTATTGCGCTGGTTACGCTTAAAACATTTTCAAAAGCTTATGGTCTGGCCGGCCTTAGGATAGGCTACGGTATTATGCCGCAGGAAATAGCGAGCCTGCTGAACAGGGTAAGGCAGCCTTTTAACGCAAATTCGTTGGCACAGGTTGGCGCCTGCGCCGCACTCGAAGATAAAGCTTTTCTGGAAAAAACTATATCCCTTATTCATGAGGAGCTTGATTTTTTATATACATCTCTTGACAGGATGAATATTAAATATTTTCCGACAGAGGCAAACTTTTTTTTGATAGATGTTGGGAAAGATGCTGATGAGGTTTTTGAAAAGATGCTCAGGCAGGGTGTTATCGTTCGTTCCATGACATCATACGGATATCCAAACTATATAAGGATAAATGTTGGCCTACATGAAGAAAATGTGCGTTTTTTAAATGCTCTTGAAAAAATAATTTAATGAAACGTCTTCTCATTACAATAGATGGTCCTGCGGGTGCCGGTAAAACAACCGTAAGCAGGGAATTAGCAGATCGTCTTGGCTATAAATATATTGATACAGGCGCTCTTTACAGAGGTGTTGCATTTGAGGCCAGATATGCAATGGTAGGCCAGGATGATGATATAGGTCTTGAGAATTTGTGCAATACTCTGAATTTAAATTTTGTAAAGGATGAAAGAGGATTGCGTCTTTTATCAAACAATTCAGATATTACTGATCAAATCAGAACTCCTGAAATATCGATGATGGCGTCGGCGGTTTCAGCGAGGCCGGTGGTAAGAAAATATCTTCTTGGTTTGCAAAGGAATCTGGGCAGAGAAAAAGGAGTTGTATTCGAGGGGCGTGACATGGGAACCGTTGTGTTTCCTGATGCTGATAAAAAGTTTTATTTAGATGCATCCCCAAGAGTAAGAGCAATAAGGCGTTATAGAGAGTTAGAATCAAAAACCTCCCAGACGGTTGAGGAGGTTGAAAGAGAAATCAGGCTTCGAGATGAGAATGACAGAAAAAGAGAAACGGCGCCGATGAAACCGGCTGATGATGCACTAATATTAGATTCTACTGATTTTTCTGTTAATGAAGTGGTTGAGATGATGCTGTCTTATATTTCTAACTAAAGTGCCTGAACGAAAACTGCTAATTTTCCCAATTTCTGCTTCAGGCTTAAATTTTGGCACGCAGTGAAGCTTTAGCGCTATCCTCAAAATACTCCATGTATTCCTGCGGTTAAAATTTGCGCCTTCCTTGAACTTGAAAAAATTTTCTATTTTTCGTTCGGGCACTAAATAGTTGAATTGGTAAACAGAC
>VMSQ01000086.1 GCA_013792055.1 Desulfobacteraceae bacterium | reverse complement strand
CCGAAGAATATATAACCAGTCCTTCTCCAATAACAAAAAAAATGTTTCTTATTGGATAGTATTGTTTTAGTATTCTTAACATCATATCTTATAGCTCATAGGTGATAGCTCGTAGCGAAAAAGGCTGTGAGGCTGGGATGCCAGGAAGCTGGAAGGCATTAACCGATAGTTCATAGCTTGAGACCTTTGCAAAACGCCCCCTTTTGCCCAATTAGCGCTATAAAGCTTCACTAAAGTGCCTGTGTCAGGCTCAAATTTTAAGCCTCGAAATACTCAATGTATTCCTGCATTTAAAATTTTCGCCTTCCTTGAACTTAAACAAAATTGAACATTTTTCAAAGGTCTCAAAATGAGTTTGAAGCAAAAAATTCTATTATCTTTATCAATACTGATTATATTTTCTTTGCTTTTATTTATTATTTTCGGTGATAATGGACTGGTTGATCTTAACCTGCTGAAAAAAGAGAGACACAGGTTGATAGAAAAAAATGCTGAGATTACCATGGATAATCTTTCTTTATATCGTGAAAGCGATCGATTGGAACATGACCCAGGATATATTGAAGATGTGGTTAGACGAGAACTCGGTCTTATAGGTGAAGACGAGGTGATATTTAAGCTTAAAAATAACGGTGAGCATAAAGTTAAAAGATGAATAATCAAACTGATTTTTATACAAAGACCATGGCTAATGTATATGCTGAACAGGGCTATTTTGCAAAAGCATCTGAGATCTATAGATACCTGTTAAAACATCATCCTGAAAGCCGGGAGCTTAATGATCTACTTTCCGGAGTCGAGAAGAAACTTAATGAAAAAGAAAGAAAAGACAGAGAAATTCTTGAAAAGTTATTCAGTAAATGGATTTATCTGCAAGTAAGTTATAACAGGCTGCAAAAATTGAAAAAATTTAAGCAATATTTATAAAACCAGGAGGTATGAATATGACAAAATCAAAGCGGACAAGAATTGTATTAGCATTTATTGGAATAATAACTGCTTTTTTTGTTTTAGTTAATGGATGTGCAAGTTTAAAATCCAGCAAGAACGATTCAAAATCCTCGGCAAAAGAACAAAAGGAAAAAGGACCTCAACCTTTATATTGTGACTTCGGAGATGTACTTGTACCGGCTGAGTTAAAAGTTGTGGAAGAGTTAACTTTTGTATTGGAAACTTCGGGTTTTATAGCAGGGGTTAATGCCTACAAGGGTCGAGTGAAGGTCGATTCATTGATTAAGTTTTTTAAAAGCAGCATGGCTAAAGATAACTGGATGATTTTAGGTTCATTTAAATCGTCTCCTTTAAGTATAATGCTGTTTCAGAAAGAAAACAGGAGTTGCATGATTAAAATTATCGAAGGATTTTTTAATACTCGTGTTGAAATATGGGTTGCACCGAGGGTTAATGAAGTTGAGTCAGAGTTGTTGAAATAGTTTTCATTACCGGCAAGATAACATCATGAAACTTATAGAAAATAAAAATATCGTGCTTGGTGTTTGCGGGGGTATCGCAGCATACAAGAGTGTAGAATTATTAAGACTTCTTAAAAGACATGGCGCAAATGTCAAGGTATTTATGACTGAGAATTCCCAGGCATTTGTCGGTCGGCTGACTTTTGAAGCATTATCCGGCCAGTCGGTCTGCTCAAGTCTTTTTGAGAAAGTCGGAAGCAAAAGCGGGCATATAGGACATATAGATTGGGCAGAGAAGGCAGACGCCCTGCTTATAGTTCCTGCAACAGCAAATATTATCGGCAAGATAGCAAATGGAATAGCTGATGACGCCCTTAGCACATTGGTGCTTGCAGTTACATCTCCGGTAATAATTTGTCCCTCAATGAATACAAATATGTACCGGAACAAAGCGCTTCAAAGGAATCTTGATAGATTAAGGGAGGATGGACTTTTTGTCATAGAACCTGAGTCCGGAGAACTTGCTTGCGGCACAAGCGGGCCCGGCCGCCTTCCTAAACCGGAATATATACTTGAGAGGTTATTATTCTGCCTTTCACCAAAAGACCTGAAAGGTAAAAATGTACTTGTAACTGCCGGCCCAACTCAGGAATACATTGATCCGGTCAGGTTTCTAAGCAACCCGTCCTCAGGCAAGATGGGTTATTCGATTGCAAGCGCTGCCGAGAAAAGAGGGGGCAGCGTTGTCCTGGTAACAGGCCCGACAAGCCTTCCAGACCCGTTAAATGTAACTGTAATCAAGGTACGTTCTGCAGAAGATATGGCCCTTGCTGTGTTTGAGCATATGGAAGATGCAGATATTATTATAAAGGCAGCAGCGGTTTCAGATTACAGACCTGTTGATTTTTCTCAACAGAAAATTAAGAAGGAAAAGGATGAGATGGTTTTGTCTCTGCAAAGAAATCAGGATATACTGGAAGAACTTGGCAGGAGAAAAGAGAACCGCTTGCTTGTAGGATTTGCAGCAGAAACAGAGAATCTTGAAAAAAATTCAATTGATAAGCTTGTTAGAAAGAATCTTGATATAATTGTCGGGAACCTTGTCGGTCATCCCTCATCCGGTTTCGGCTCAGATACCAACAAAGTAACGTTTTTTTATAAAGACGGAACAACCGAGTCGCTCCGTGAAATGGAAAAAGATGAGGTTGCAGATATTCTTCTTGATCGAATTGTAACCATGTTGAGCTGATAAAAGGGAATCATTTGAGAAAGTGAATATTAAAGGTTTTAATTCAGCAATCGAGGAAATTAAAAACCACCTTAGATTTTTAGCCGCATCAGGATGCAGGGGGTTTGATTGCTCAAAAGAAAGCCTTAATACTATTGAAAGTTGGGGAAGCAAACAAACATCTTTGCCCGAGACACTGGAATCAATCCGTAAAGACCTGGGTGACTGCCGTCGGTGCGGACTTTGTGACAATCGTAGAAATATTGTCTTTGGTGAGGGCAATCATAGCGCAAAACTTGTATTTGTCGGCGAAGGGCCTGGATATGAGGAGGACCAGAGTGGCAGGCCTTTTGTCGGAGCTGCGGGCCAGCTTCTTACTAAGATAATTCAGGCTATAAAATTAACAAGAGAGCAGGTTTATATCTGCAATATAATAAAGTGCAGGCCTCCTGAGAACAGGAATCCTCTGCCTGACGAGATACTTGCCTGTTCACCTTTTTTACAGCGGCAGATAGCGGTATTAAAGCCTGATTTTATTTGCGCACTTGGAACTTTTGCAGCTCAGACACTCTTAAAAACAAAAGAACCCATTTCGAGGCTCAGAGGGAATTTCCATAAATACAAGGGCATAATGGTTTTACCCACATATCATCCTGCGTATCTTCTTAGAAATCCTGATAAAAAGCGTGATGTTTGGGAAGATATGAAAATGTTAATGAATGAGATGGGGAGCTGATAAAGAAATGCGCTTTATAAAATGCAAATTTTCTATTGTTGCTCTTTTGTTCTTTCTGGCATTTAATCCTGAGAACTGTTTTTCGGATCAGAATGATGTTTATATAGCCAAAATATCAAGTTCTATAAATCCAGGCGTGGTCGATTATATAAAAGGCGGAATTCAAAAGGCATCGGAACATAATGCTTCCTGTATTATTATTGAGATTGATACGCCTGGCGGTCTTGCCGAATCTATGAGAGAAATTGTAATGGCCATACTTGGAAGCAAGGTGCCGGTCGTTGTTTATGTTTCCCCAAGTGGGGCAAGAGCCGCCTCAGCAGGTGTTATGATAACCATGGCGGCACATATTGCTGCTATGGCTCCTGGAACAAATATCGGGGCTGCGCATCCGGTAGGGGCAGGTGGTAAAGAAATCGGAGAAACCATATCCGAAAAGCTGATTAATGATATGGTTGCTCACGCGAAAAGCATTGCTGAAAAGCGCGGGAGAAACGCTGTTTGGGTTGAAAAGGCTATACGTGAAAGCGTTTCTGTTACTGAAACCGAGGCTCTTGAAGAAAATGTAATAGATATTATAGCGAACGACCTGGATGATTTGATAAATAAGATAAACGGGCGCAGAATAGAAGACAAATGGATATTAAAACTCGACAATGCAAATAAGATAATTCTGAAAGAAACCTTAAGGACAAAGATATTAAAAACCATAAGCGATCCCAATATTGCGTATATCCTTATGATGATAGGTCTTGCCGGGCTTTATTTTGAACTGTCTCAGCCGGGTGCTGTTTTCCCTGGAGTAATTGGCGCAATTTCGTTAATTTTAGCTTTCTTTGCATTTCAGACTCTCCCTGTTAACTATGCCGGCTTTCTTCTTATCATACTTTCTATAATTTTTTTTATAATGGAGATGAAGATTACAAGTTATGGTCTTCTAAGCATAGCAGGTATTGCCTCACTTCTACTGGGATCCCTTATGTTGTTCGAAAGCAGCGCTCCCGGACTAAGACTATCATGGACGGTATTTGTGCCGACGGTGGTTATAGTTTCAGCTTTTTTTGTTGCTGTTGCCGGTTTTGTTTTTAAAGCACAGTTCTCAAAACCAAAGACAGGCGCAAAAGGACTTGTCGGAGAAATCGGGGTGGCGAAAACAGATATAAAGCCGGAAGGCAAAGTATTTGTTCATGGCGAGCTGTGGAATGCGACTTCAAAGGATATAATAGAACAGGGTAAAAAGGTCCGGGTGGTGAAGCTTGTTGGCCTTGTTTTAGAGGTGGAGCCGATTGATTAGTTCGGTTGTCGGTTTACAGTTAACAGTTTTATGTTTTGATCAACCGTGAACTGTGAACCGTGAACCGTGAACCGTGAACCGTGAACTGTTACCAAAGGAGATAAAATGTTTGCTGCAATAGCCATAATAATACTTGTTGTTTTTTTCCTGACCTCGGCAATACGGATCTTGAATGAGTATGAACGCGGGGTAATATTCAGGCTTGGACGCGTTATAAAGGCAAAAGGACCGGGGCTGATTATATTGATTCCTGTTGTTGATAAAATGCTGAAAGTCAGCATGCGTCTTGTAGCCATGGACGTAGATCCTCAGGACGTTATTACCAGAGATAATGTTTCTGTAAAAGTTAATGCAGTCATGTATTACAGGGTAATTGATCCGATAAAAGCCATAGTAGAGGTTGAAAACTTCAATTATGCAGTGTCTCAACTTGCACAGACAACCTTAAGGAGTGTGTGCGGTCAGGCAGAGCTGGATGAACTATTATCTGCAAGGGAAAAAATAAATTTACAATTACAGGAAATACTCGATACACATACAGATCCATGGGGAATAAAGGTTGCAACAGTTGAGCTTAAACACATTGACCTGCCTCAGGAAATGCAAAGGTCGATGGCAAAACAGGCTGAGGCTGAGAGAGAACGTCGTGCGAAAATTATCAATGCTGAGGGCGAATATCAGGCAGCAGCAAAGCTTGCACAGGCAGCGGAAATAATTGAAAAAAAACCTATGGCTTTGCAGCTTAGATATCTCCAGACAATGCGGGAGATGTCGGCAGAGCAAAATACTACGACAACCATATTCCCATTTCCAATGGATCTTTTCAGGCCGCTGTTGAAACTTATGGATAATGAAAAAAACAGGGATTAGTGGTTAGTGGTCAGGGGTCGGGGATCAGAAAACAGGGATTAGGAGTCAGGGGGCAATTTCAAGCTGCGGGGTATTGCTCATCTGCTTTTTACAATCTAAACGCACAGGCAGAAAAATCTGCGTAACCTGCCCGCTTGTGCCTCCCTGCCCGCAATGCTTCGCAACGCGAGGCAGGCGGGGCAGCAGCAGGCGGGTCTGCGTAACCTGTGGATTAAAATTTACCTTTATTTATTGACATAATAAAAAAAAATGGTTTATGAATCCTTTTTTTATGTTAGAAGTCACAAATTGAGACTTTTGAAAAATTTTCAATTTTGTTCAAGTTCAAGGAAGGCGAAAATTTTAAATGCAGGAATACATTGAGTATTTCGAGGCTTAAAATTTGAGTCTGACGCTGGCACTTTAGTGAAGCTTTATAGCGCTAATTGGGCAAAAGGGGGCGTTTTGCAAAGGTCTCAATCGGTTAACATGAAATTCGGGGGCTTTGCAGCCTCCGCTCGTTCTTTAAATACATTAAAAGGAGATTTACTGTTTATGGGTTCCAAAAAAAAGGAAAAGGAAGCCAAGGAAAAACCCTTGGAAAAGATGACAGCCAAGGAGCTGAGAGAGGTTGCCCTCGCGATTCCTGATATTACAGGTGTCCACGGAATGAATAAGGCTGAACTTATCAATGCGATAAAACTGGCTAAAGGGATTGAAATAGAATCCGGGAAAAAGACCAGCTCAGAGGTTCGTGAAATAAAGAAAAAGATCGGAGAGCTTAAGGCAAAAAGGGGAACGTTTCTTGAATCAAACGATAATAAAATGGCGGCTATTTATAAGCGCCGTATTATCAGGCTGAAGAAAAAAACGCGCAAAGCCGCATAATTTATTTGAAAACTTTGTGAGAAAGCTATTAGCTTTTAGCTTAACAGTTCGTTTTTATAGAACTTTTTGCCTAATAGCTAACGGCTAACTGGTAATGGCTGGCATCCGTAAATGTTGAAGAAGTGTAAACTACAAAATGAAGGATGCCAATCCCTGGTTACATTTGATGGTGATGAAATTTAATGAGTTCGCATAATTTGCAGAACCTGATCAAGTCTTATGTTGAATTCTTATCCTCTGAAAAAGGTTATTCAGTTAATACCTCTCGTGCTTATTTGCATGATCTGAATGAATTTGCGGATTTTCTCGTACAGAGTAGAATTAGAGGTAACAAGAAGCAGAATAAAACATATGATTTTAAAGCAAATGAAGTTCACTCTCTGATGATAAGGGGATATCTGGGATTATTACACAAGAAGAACAAAAAATCCACTATAGCACGCAAGCTTTCGGCTATACGTTCTTTTTTCAGACATCTTATCAAGCATGGCATAATTCAGAATAACCCGGCGGAATTGATACATACGCCCAAACAGGAACAAACGATTCCTGCTTATCTTACAGTTGATGATATGTTTCGTCTGCTGGATTCGATTAAGACCGATAGTCGGCTGGGGCTGAGGAATTGTGCTATTTTTGAAACCCTTTATTCTACGGGGATACGTGTATCTGAACTTGCTGGAATGAATGTTTTTAATGTGGATTTTAATAGAAGTATGATCCGCGTGCTTGGTAAAGGAGACAAAGAGCGAATTGTCCCTATCGGGGATAAGGCTTTAAGGGCTATAAAGGCATATAGAGATAAATTGCATAGAGAAAGTGATTTGCAAATCGAGGAGAATGGACCGCTTTTTTTAAATAAAAATAATGGCCGCCTTACTCCAAGATCAATTGCACGCATCCTGGACAAGCTGGTTAAAGAATGCAGCCTTATGGTTCCGGTTTCACCCCATGCACTGCGACACACATTTGCAACCCATATGCTTGATGCAGGGGCGGATTTGAGAGTGGTTCAGGAACTATTAGGCCATAAAAGCCTTTCGACCACACAGAAATATACACATGTTAGTATCGACAGGCTGATGGAAACATATGACAAGTCTCATCCTAGAAGGTAGATCATATTATGAATTTTCATGGAACAACTATTCTTGCTGTTAGGCATAAGGGGAAACTGGCAGTTGCAGGTGATGGTCAGGTCACCATGAATAATACCATAGTAAAACATCATGCCAAAAAAGTCAGAAGGATCTATAATGACAAGATAATTGTAGGATTTGCCGGCGCTACCGCCGATGCTTTGAATTTGTCTGAGCGCCTTGAAGCAAAACTGGAACGTTACAACGGGAATTTGACGCGCGGCGCGGTTGAACTGGCCAGGGACTGGCGTACCGACAAGTATTTAAGGCGCCTTGAGGCGATAATGATAGCGGCGGATGAAACAAATATGTTCCTTATTTCAGGAAGCGGTGATGTTATAGAGCCGGATGAAGGCGTTATGGGTATAGGCTCTGGAGGCACAATTGCTCTGGCGGCGGCAACTGTACTTATAAAGCACTCAGATCTTGATGCAAAAAGTATTGTGGAAGAGGCGATGAAAATAGCGGGATCCATTTGTGTATTTACAAATGATTCTTTAACAATAGAAGAAATTTAAGAATTAGAAAGCTGATATGAGTAATCTGAAACCATCAGAAATAGTTAAGGAACTTGATAAATATATTATTGGTCAGAACAAAGCCAAACGTTCTGTCGCGATTGCCTTAAGGAACCGCTGGCGAAGGCAGCATGTTCCGGAAGACATTCGTGAAGAAATTATGCCAAAAAATATTATATTGATTGGCCCTACAGGGGTAGGAAAAACCGAAATCGCAAGGCGATTGTCTCTTTTGACTGACTCTCCGTTCGTAAAGGTTGAAGCTTCCAAGTTTACCGAAGTTGGATATGTTGGCAGGGATGTTGAGTCGATGATAAGGGATCTTGTCGAACTAACTGTAAACAGGCTAAAATCAAGAGAAAAGGAAGCTGTTAAGGAAAAGGCATGGCAGATTGCCGAAGAAAAAATGCTTGACCTGCTTCTTCCAAAGCCAAGGGTTCAGCAGTCCCAGAGCAACGAAGATTTAAAAGAAATACCCTTTGAGCTTGTAACCAGTAACAGAGATGAAACTTCTTCTACAAGAGAAAAGCTTCGCGCCATGCTTCGTGAAGGAAAACTTGACAACAGATTTGTGGACCTTGATGTTTCAGAAAGAGCCATGCCTGTTGTGGAAATTTTTTCAAGCATGGGGATGGAAGAAATGGGCATCAATTTCAAAGACATGTTAGGTGGAATGATGCCCAAGAGTAAAAAGAGTAGAAAAATTAAAGTGCCTGAAGCCATGGAAATTCTTGCCCAGGAAGAGGCCCAAGCCCTTGTAGATATGGATAAAGTTATAAGCATGGCAATCGAGAAGGTTGAGCAGTCGGGGATAATTTTTCTCGATGAAATAGATAAAATTGTCGGGAAGAACGGCGGGCATGGGCCGGATGTGTCCAGGGAGGGGGTTCAGCGAGATCTTCTTCCTATTGTTGAGGGGAGTACAGTTACCACCAAGTACGGCCCGGTTAAAACAGATCACGTTCTTTTTATAGCGTCAGGAGCTTTTCACACGCTCAAACCTTCTGATATGATACCGGAACTTCAGGGAAGATTTCCCATCAGAGTAGAGCTCGACTCTCTTGGAAAAGAAGATTTTATAAGGATACTGACCGAACCTAAAAACGCGTTGCTTCTTCAGTATATTGAGCTTTTAAAGACTGAAGATGTTGAGGTCGTCTTTGAGGACGATGCTGTCGATGAAATAGCGCGGATTGCTGAAGAGGTTAACAATCTTACTGAGAACATAGGAGCAAGAAGACTTCATACGCTCATGGAATGTATGCTCGAAGACATTCTTTTTGGTGCTTCAGACATTAAAGAAGCTAAAGATAGAAAAATAGTAATTGACGGGCAGTATGTGATAGACAAATTAAAGGATATCAAAGACGACGAGGATCTTAGAAGATATATACTATGACTCCAAATGTAGCTGACATACTTATTGAAGCGTTGCCCTATATAAAACGTTTTTATGGTATGACAATTGTTATCAAGTATGGCGGACACGCCATGGTTGATGAGAAGTTAAAGGAAGATTTCGCCAGAGACATAACTTTGCTGAAATTTATCGGCATGAATCCGGTTGTTGTTCATGGCGGAGGACCGCAAATTAACCTTGTGCTTGAGCAGATGGGTATACATCCAAAGTTTGTCAGGGGTATGCGCCTTACAGATGAAGCTACAATGGATGTTGTAGAAATGGTCCTTGGCGGTAAGGTGAACAAGGGGATAGTTGCTCAAATAAATAAGCAGGGCGGTAAGGCCGTGGGCTTGAGCGGCAAAGATGGAGGGCTTATATCAGCCAAAAAACTGCATATCGTATATCAGGCGGATATGGATAAACCCCCTGAGATAATTGATCCCGGTATGGTTGGAGATGTTACTCGGATAAATCCTGATATCATAAATACACTGACAGTGAAGGGTTTTATCCCAATTATTGCGCCGGTCGGCGTGGGTGATTCAGGTGAAACATACAATATAAATGCAGACATTGTGGCAAGCAGAATCGCAATAGCTCTTTCTGCAGGACGTCTAATATTTCTTACCGACGTTGATGGAGTCCTAGACCTTGAGGGCGCCTTAATACCTTCAATTGATACGCAAAAAATCAGTAAGATGGTTGAGGATAAAGCAATTTCAGGGGGAATGATTCCAAAGATCGAGTGCGCTCTCAATGCGCTTAAGAATGATGTTGAAAAAGTTCATATTATAAATGGATGCAAGCGCCATGCTTTGCTGCTCGAACTCTTTACTGATAAAGGAATCGGAACTGAAGTTGCGACATGAAAATTATAAAAAGCGAAATAATAAATAAGGCAGATAAAGTAATAGCAAAAACTTACAATAGATTTCCTATTGTTATAACAAAAGGCAAAGGATGCACCCTTTGGGATTCAGATGGGCGAGCTTATACGGATTTTGTTGCTGGAATTGCGGTATGCAACCTCGGGCATGCGCATCCCAGAGTTGCAAAAGCCCTTTCAAAACAGGCGAAAATTCTTTTTCATGTTTCCAACCTTTATTATACACTACCCCAGATAGAGCTTGCATCATGGCTTGTTAATAACAGTTTTGCGGACAGAGTTTTTTTCTGTAACAGTGGAGCTGAAGCGAATGAAGCGGCTATAAAGCTGGTGAGAAAATATTTCAATGATAAAGGCGAAGAAGGCCGCTGCAGGATAATCGCCATGGAAAAATCTTTTCACGGGCGCACTATGGCAACCCTCTCTGCAACAGGCCAGGAAAAGATACGCAAGGGATTTGATCCGGTACTTGGCGGTTTTGATTTTGTTCCGTTCAATGACATTGAAGCCTTGCGCAGTAAAATCAATCCTTCAACATGTGCGGTTATAATTGAGCCGATCCAGGGCGAGGGAGGTGTTCGCTGTCCTGCTCCTGAATATCTTAAAAATGTTAGACGAATTTGTGATGAGACAGGCATACTTCTGATTTTTGATGAAATCCAGACAGGGCTTGGCCGTACAGGGAAGCTTTTTGCCTATGAGAATTTCGGGATAGAACCTGATGTAATGACCCTGGCAAAGGCCCTTGCCAATGGATTGCCGATAGGCGCTATGCTGGCTAAAGAACATATCGCTGAGGTATTTGTACCTGGTTCACATGCCTCAACTTTCGGGGGAACACCGGTTGTTACAGCAGCTTCACTTGAAGTTGTTAAGATCCTTATTGAAGAAAATATTATAGATTACGGCCGAAAGATTGGAGAATATTTCAAGCAAAGGCTTTTCTGGCTGAAAGACAGGCATAAATCAATTGTTGACGTTCGCGGAATCGGCCTTTTACTCGGCATGAAGATCAAAATTGATGGAGACAAAATCGTAAAAGCATGCATGGAAAAGGGGTTTTTAATCAACTGCATTCAAGGTAATATTCTGCGCTTTATTCCTCCTCTTATCATAGGAAAAGAGGAAATCGACTCTCTGGTTGCATGCATGGATGAGTTATTTGACAGCTTGGTTTGAGAGGTCATTATGAACAAAGATATTCTAACTCTTTTAGATCTTGAAAAGGAGGATTTTGAGCTGTTTTTCAAGCGAGCCCTGGAATTGAAAAAAAATAAAAAGAAGGGCATTGAAGAAAGATCTCTTGCAGGAAAAACACTTGGTCTTATATTCGACAAACCATCTACTCGCACACGCCTTTCCTTTGAGGTGGCAATGATTCAGCTTGGCGGCGCTTCAATTTTCATAAGCGCAAAGGATACACAGATGGTCAGGAATGAGCCTGTTAGAGATACCGCCAGAGTCCTTTCGAGATATTTGGATGGTCTTGCCATTAGAACTTATTCTCAGGATCTTTTAAAAGAGTTTGCAGAGTTCTCTGCCATTCCGGTTATTAATGCTTTGACCGACTTGTACCATCCATGCCAGGTTTTAAGCGATTTAATGACGGTGATAGAGCACAAGGGTGGTTATGAGGGCCTGAAGATAACCTGGGTTGGAGACGGGAATAATGTGTCCCACTCATGGATAAATGCCGCAGCTGTTCTGGGTTTAAACCTTGTGCTTGCGTGCCCCGAAGGATACTATCCTGATACGGATATATTAGAGAAGGCTCGGGAAAGAAGCCACGGTAGCATTATAGTAACTTCAGATCCTGTTGAGGCGGCAAAAAATGCCGATGTTATTTATACTGATGTATGGGCCAGCATGGGGCAGGAGAGCGAACAGAAAGCAAGGGCACGTGTTTTCGAACCTTTTCATGTTGATAAAGAGCTATTAGAAAATTCTTCTCAAGATGTTATTATAATGCACTGCCTTCCGGTTCACAGGGGTGAAGAGATAAGCGAAGAAGTTCTGGAGGGGCCGCATTCTGTTGTCTGGGATCAGTCTGAGAATAAACTTCATATGCATAAGGCTATCCTGGAAGTATTGATAAAATGAATTCAAGGAGTTTAATTTGCCGGAGAAAATTAAAAAAGTTGTTTTGGCCTATTCAGGCGGTCTGGATACATCTGTAATCTTAAAATGGCTGATTGAAAGTTATAAATGCGATGTGGTTGCATTTTCGGCTGATATAGGTCAGGAAGAAGAGATTAATGATATAGAAGAAAAGGCCTTAAAGACCGGCGCAGTAAAGGTTTACGTAGATGACCTCAAGGAAACATTTGTTGCTGATTATGTATTTCCGGCATTTCGTGCAAATGCAATATATGAGAGCCAATATCTTTTAGGCACATCTCTCGCCCGTCCACTTATTGCAAAACGTCAGATGGAGATTGCGAAAATCGAGGGGGCGGATGCGGTAAGCCATGGTGCAACCGGCAAAGGAAATGACCAGGTCAGGTTTGAGCTGAGTTACCTGGCGCTGGATCCTCATATTCGTATTATTGCTCCCTGGCGTGAATGGGAGCTTAACTCACGAACTTCTCTCATGGAATTTGCAAGAAAACATAAGATAAATGTCCCAGCAACACCTGAAAAGCCATACAGCACCGACAGAAATCTGCTTCACATAAGTTACGAAGGAGGAATTCTTGAAGATCCATGGAGAGAACCGGCTGAGGATATGTTTACTCTGACAGTTTCTCCCAGGAATGCGCCAGATGAACCTGAGATAATAGAAATAACTTTTAGAGAGGGCAACCCTGTAGCAATAAATGATATTAATATGTCTCCTGCTAAACTCCTAAAGGAACTTAACAGGCTGGGGGGGCGGCATGGCATAGGCAGAGCGGATATTGTTGAAAATCGTTTTGTCGGCATGAAATCCAGAGGCGTTTATGAAACTCCAGGTGGCACTGTTTTAAGGCTTGCGCACATAGCTGTTGAGTCGATTACCATGGACAGAGAAGTAATGCATCTTCGGGATTCGCTGATACCCAAGTATTCTGAGATAGTCTATAATGGTTTCTGGTTTTCGCCGGAAATGAAGCTTCTGCAGAATATGATAGACATGACGCAGAAAAATGTTTCAGGGATTGTACGACTTGAACTCTATAAAGGAAACTGTCGTGTGCTGGGTCGTAAATCCGATGAATCTCTTTACAGCAAAGATTTTGCCACTTTTGAAAACGACGATGTATACAGCCAGAAAGATGCTGAAGGTTTTATACGTCTTAATGCGCTTAGATTGCGTATTCAGAATATGCTAAATAATGCCTGAACGAAAACTGCTAATTTTCCCAATTTCTGCGTCAGGCTTAAATTTTGGCACGCAGTGAAGCTTTAGCGCTATCCTCGAAATACTCAATGTATTCCTGTGGTTAAAATTCTCGCCTTCCTTGACCTTGAACAAAATTGAGCATTTTTCAAAGGTCTCATTTTAACAATGGATTGTTGCTGAATTATGAAAAT
>VMSQ01000160.1 GCA_013792055.1 Desulfobacteraceae bacterium | reverse complement strand
TAATTGGGCAAAAGGGGGCGTTTTTCAAATGTCTCAGATTATCATGAGAGGTAATTTATGAGTATCATAAATACTAAAGCACGCAAAATACAGCCCACCCACCCTGGAGAGATGCTCCGCGAGGACTTTATGCCCGATTACGGGCTGACCACAAAAAGGCTTGCTGAGGGACTGGGCGTATCGCGCCAAACCGTAAACGAGCTTTTGCGTGAGCATCGCGCAATTACCCCTGCTATGGCATTGCGACTGTCCCGATTATTCGGCAATACACCAGAGTTCTGGCTAAATGCCCAACGCGCCGTAGACCTGTGGAATGTGCAAACTGCTTATAAGAATGAGCTTGAGCGCATACAACCACTTAACGCCGCTTGATTTAGGTTTAAGATTGCCCAACTAATTATTATAATATATGTAAGCGTTCACGGGTTCGGGTTCAAAAGTTCACCGTTGAACTCGATTGGCCGAGAGGTTGACTACTCGACTACTCGACCACTCAACTACTCGACTATTTAACAGGCATTAAGGAGATGTTTATGAGAGTTCTTATCACAGGCGGAGCAGGTTTTATCGGATCTCATCTTGCTGAAGCTTATCTTGAAAGAGGAGATGAAGTATATATTATCGACGATCTTTCAACCGGATCTTTATATAATATAAAAGAATTGAAGGAAGATGAACGTTTCAAAAATAAACTGTTTATTCATGTTGATACAATCCTTAATCATAATACAATGCTTGAGCTCACAGGCACGTGTGACATTGTTTTTCATTTAGCCGCAGCAGTTGGAGTACAGTATATACTTAACAACCCTCTTGAATCAATAAAAACTAATATTCAGGGAACAGAAAAAGTTCTTGAACTGTGTAACAAATTTAAGAAAAAGGTTCTTGTTGCTTCAACATCCGAAGTATATGGCAAGCATCTTCATGCTCCCTTAGTTGAAACAGACAATATAATATACGGGCCTTCAAGTAAATTCAGATGGAGTTATGCAGCTACAAAACTTATGGATGAATTTACAGCGCTTGCATACTATAGGACTACCGGATTACAGGTAATTATAACTCGACTATTTAATACCGTCGGTCCAAAGCAGACAGGTGTATATGGAATGGTTATCCCAAGATTTGTTTCTCAGGCTTTAAAAAATGAGCCATTGACAGTCTATGGTGATGGAAAGCAGACTCGAACTTTCACATATGTAAAAGATGTCGTTTGGGCACTTATGGAGCTTATGAAAAGTGAGGATGCAGTGGGTGAGGTGTTCAATGTCGGTGGAACCGAAGAAATTTCAATCTTGGATCTTGCGAAGAGAATTATTAAGGAAACAGGATCAAAATCAACTATTAAACTGATCCCCTATGATGAAGCATTTGGAAAAGATTTTGAAGATATGCAGCGCAGGGTGCCTGGTACTGAAAAAATCAAGGGCATTATAGATTTTGAGCCAAAAACTGATTTTGATACAATGCTAAGAAAAATTGTCAGGTATATGAAAAAGAAATAGGATACATTATTATCACTGTGATATGCTGAAGGCCAGAGCAGTGGATTTCGTAAAGGGTCTGAAAAGAGAAATGAATTGGCATTAAGAGACTTGATTTAGGAATTCGGTATAAAGCGATTCCATATCTCTAATGAGACGATCTTTTGAATAGTTTTCCACAACAAATGATTGTGCGACATTTGCAATATCTTTACTTAGTTGCTTGTTTTTAACCAGATATTCCATCCCTTTTGCAAATCCTTTGGCATCATTGTCTCTGCATAGAATGCCCCGTTTAAATATTTTAAAGCCATCTGATATAAACTCTAATTGCGAATTGCCCAGCAAATCCCGAACACCACCGACATTGGTTGCGATAACAGGTACCGAACATGCCATTGCTTCGATAAGCGCAATAGCAGTTCCCTCGTTGTTTGAAGTTAAGGCTACTATATCAAGATTAGTGTAAATTTCCGGAAATTCTTTTTTCCAACCGCAAAATTGAACATGATCGCTCAATCCAAGCCTATGGCAATAGTCAATCAGTTCTTGTTTTAGTTCACCATCTCCAATAATTAAAAAAGATGCTTTAATTGATGGGTTTTGTTCGAGGAAAATTTTTGCTGAATCTAAAAACATCTTGTGATTCTTTATTGGAACTAATCTGCCAATAATTCCAATTTTCAGTTCAGGACAGGTTATTTTCTTGGCTATTGGCGTTTTCTCTTGTGTGGATAAAAGGAAGGGCTCAAGATCAACGCCAAGTTTTACCTCCCTGACTTTGCTTGCCTGTGCAATCCGGTAATTATATACAAGTTCTTTCTTTTGGCTTTCACTTGTGGCAATAATGATATCAGTAATTTTCGATAGAATACGCTCGGTCAATATAACCATTGTTGACATTATTTTACTAAAATAGCCGTGAAATACATGTCCATGAAAGGTATGAACAACACGAATTCTGTCGAAATAAACTAAATTGTGGATAAAAGTCGCTATCCTGCCGATTGTGCCGGCCTTTGCTGTGTGTGTGTGAACAATATCCGGTTTCTCTCTATTCAAGATCCTTAAAAAGCGCAAGAATGTTTTAACATCATTAAGAATACCAATATCTCTTTGAAGATTGGAAATGATGATCGGTTTTATGCCATAAGTATCAGCGAGGTAGATCATATCCCCCTCACTTGCTGAGACTTTTCCGGTAACGAGAACTGATTGGAATTGATTAGGATCAAGACCTTGTACGAGGAGTATGGCCTGGATCGCAGCCCCTCCTATGTTAAGACGAGCTATGATTTGCAATATCTTTATTTTTCGATTCATCTCAATATCGGTAGTGGTTCCCTTCACTATGCTGTATAGTTTATGAGCGGCATTTTATGGTATTGGGGAATCATTTTTGTTTGCTAATAGTATCTTCATTTAAGAGGGACAAGAGGTTTGAACCGCGAAGTATTGCTGTCAGTCCAATTACGACACCTTCTATCTGGCCAACAGCATATTCAATATCACTTGCTCGAAACGAAATGATACCTGATATACATCGAGCAATAATCTGACCCAGCAACATCCATAAATAGAACGCTCTGGAAAGTTCAATATGAGACTCTACAAAATATAAACGCCACAATGTAACTGTACGCCCATAATATCGATACTTCATTTTAGCCATGTGATCATATACGTGTTCATGTCTGACCTTAGCATCAGCACATACATATAAGGGGTATTTCTTTCCGATCGGGTAGCTGAAAATAAGATCCTCGCAAATAGCCCAGCGAGCGTATATCTCTTTATTAATATACTCCATGAGAATTTCTCTTTTCCATACTGTCGCCCCTCCACACAACCACTGTGCTTTTAAATCGGAAACAACAGGTGAAGTGGCGACATTGTAACCAGAACGAAGCACCTGACCTTGTTGTGGTGAACTCATACCAATAATAGCTCTTATCCAAGAATGTCGGTAGGGGTTATTGATAATATTAAATGACACCCCAGCAGTATCAGGTTCACACTTGTTCCAGAAAGCTACCATTGCTTCTATCGCCCGCGACTCCAATACAATGTCATCATCGAGAAAACCGACAAGAGGTGTTCTGGCATCAATAACTGAAATCCCCATATTTCTCTGACGAATCTGGCCTGGAGGATGGCACTCGTAATACTCCACTGGCAAACTATCGGCAAAGCCCATCACTATATCTTTAACGCTCCGCCCACCATCCACTATAATTATCCTGCCGCATCCGATAGTTTGTCGGGCTAAACTATCAAGGAGGTTTTTCATTTTATCCGGCCGATCTTTTGTTGGTATAATAAATGCTATATCTTTAGCTGTATAAATCTGTCTGGAAGAATTCATTTATCTCTCTCGCAGAAAAACCATGACGTTTTTATCATCAGGAACTGCAAAATAATCTTTAGCATATTTTTTTGCAGCGCTTATAACTCCTTTTTTTCTTTTATCCCTTAAAGAATTTATTTATTGTAAAGCTGTTGAAAATTAATCATAGGTAACCCCAGGCTATGCCGGGGGTTACCTATGATTAATTATTCGATTGCATATTGAGAAGAATATTCACTATCCTTATAAAGAGAAACAAACCAAAACCCCTCAAAACTTACAAATCTCCAAAAAGGCTGAAGTATCAATCGTGAAGGTCTATTTGAAGGGAACATCATTAACTTCCATTCCCTGTCCACTTTCCATCCTGTATGCAAAAAAAGTTTTTTCCAGTCCTTAGGTGATAATTCAAATATGTGTGTATTTTCAATGGTAGGCTTTTTATCTTCCGGCCATTGTCGTAACCACTTTTTTGATAAATATGCTAAACCAACTCTGCTGTGTCTTATGAACGGCACAGACACAATCAATCGCCTATCAGTTACTTTTCTTATACCTTTAAGAAATCCAATGGGATCTGGCAAATGCTCAAGTGTTTCAAATACCGAAACGACATCATAATGAATCTCCTGATCGCCAAGAGATAATGCATCAGCGCAAATCGCATCAAGACCTTTACTTCTAATTTTCTCTACAGCACTATTCTGCAAATTAATTCCAACGTAAGAAAGTTTGTCTACATTATAATATTTATTTAAAAGCAATCTTATAGAGCCGTCTGAATCACCAACATCAGCGTAGCTGCATCTCCCCTCTATTTCAACAACCCTCTCTATTGCTTTCTTGACAAAAATTGTCTCTGCGGCCATAAGCAACCGGATTCTCTGTTCAACCTCTTTGTTATCAACCGGAACGGTGTAATGCTGACCAAAATCCGTGAAGATCTTAAATGAATATTCCCAGATTTCTTTTAATTCAGCTTCAGAATTAACAATTTGACGGACAGCAGAAACTGAAACAGGGTCTATTATCTTTTTCTTTATGAAACTCTTAATCATTTATAATATCATTCAAACATCGTACAACATAGCCATGAACTCGCCTTCCAAATCACTTATCCTAAAAACTCTGGAAGCTATCCTTCATCTAACCCAATATTCAAGAACTTCTTCACTCCATCTCTTGTCACCTGCTCAAAATACTGTGCCCTGATCTCTCTTCCAACTTCCTCATGCTCTTTAATCTTTTCTTGACTACGGTTCTTATAACATTGAATTGCTTTTGCGATTTCTTTCGGGCTATAGCACAATCGCCAGATATCTTCAGTAATGGTCCCAGGGATTGGATTACCGTATCTGTTACCCACGACAATAACCGGAATGCCCTTTGCCAAGGTTTCAAGACAGACACTGGAAACGCTGCTTATAAGAAGATTTGACTTTTCAACACATTCATTGAAATCACCGCCTATAAATTCAAACTCTTTTGGCCAGTCTTTGCCAAAGTTTTTTTTGATTATTGAAGGCGGCGTAGCGGGATGGGGTTTAATCCATAATCGAATGTTTTTATTCAGGTCGGCTTTGTCATGCGCGAGTACGGTTAGTATATTAATCGCATCGCTTACCATAATGGGCAATGCCACAAGAATTGTGTACGCACTTGAAGCAGGAAAGCATTTTCTTTCCTGCCATACTTTCTGAAACCGGAAAGCAGGAGCTACCATCACCTGAAGATCAGGGCAAAATTTATGAACCGAGTCCACCAGTCCTTTTCCAATAACCGTTATTTCGTGCGGAATGACCGCATTTTTCTTTTCCTCTTCTGTCGGATACATACATAAGTAATGCGGCGTAACAGCAAAACCCTGATACCCTCTGGTAAGCGTTTCTGGATAGTAACGTCGAAATCCCGCATTCCATCCTTTGCCAATGTTCTGATTTTCAAACCAGTCAACAACGAGCCGTAAATTAATGTTTGCCTCCTTCAGCCTTCTTGCAAAACGATAATTTAATAGTGTTGTGGATGACGCCCCGATTCCCTTGAAACTCTTCATTTCTTCTTGAACCAAACGTGATATATCTACTCCTTGAAAAAGACACGGCTTTATCTTTAGCAAACGAACGCGCAAAATATGCCCCCATGCAAATAAGAAATCTTTAAACTCTAAATAATCCTCTTTTAAGACAAAGTTTCTTTCGGATCTGCGTAGTTGCCGAATAACCGACAAATACTGCCACGGTCGAAAACCATATAAAAGAGGGACAAACCATACACTACCTTTTTCCTTTTCAGAGAGCACATTCAGAAGACCTGGGTAATTCCGATCCCTATCAATATAACCAGGCATAATAACGGTATCAATCAACACCAACGGATCGGACAGAAGTGGTTTTCCCAGATGTTGTGTTCTTTTTGCTATTAAGGATAAAAAAAGATGTTGAACTGGAATACCGAATAAAGTATAAACCGGTCTGAGAATTTTCTTTAGGCGCTGCTTTATGGACGTCCGGTCTAATGTGACTTTAACACTCACCCTTTGCCCGACAAGATATTCTTCAGTAATTTTCTTGAACGCCATGGAATCGGTTATGATTTCAGTAACAGGCTTCCCCTTCCTGATCAATTCCCTAAGCAAAGAAATGCAGCAACAGTAATGGAAAAGGGGGCTTGCCAAGGTGTTTCGGCTTGCTGGAGAAGATGCCCACCAGTCGATGTTTTTTGCGTGTTCCTTGGAAAGGGAGTCGATAAGGTCGGCGAAAGATTTCGACATCTCATATGCAATCTGTTCCCATAGTTTAACATATTTGGAAGGTATTTTCCCATGATATCGAAGATCTAATTGACCTACCATAACTATTTCACACCTTCTCAGCAAATATCAACATATGAGAAGATAACAGATTCTCTTGGAGAAACCTTTGAAAAGACTGAATAACATCTGAATTGGTCTCATATAGAATATAATGAATAAATTCATTTTTGATTCTTAACTCAGCAGCGTTTTGTTGCAACTCTCTCATAACGATCTGAGTATCGAGAATTCCTGGAGTTTCAACTCTAAGTATTGAAAAACCTGCTCTCTTCAAAAGAATTCTTATAGAAGTAGGATTAAAGTAATTCAGATGCTCTGGTGGTGTAATATTTACAGTGTTTTCTTTTAAAATTTTGAAATCAAATCCTTCCCCGTTAGGTGTGGCAATTTCAATGAATCCGTTAGGCAGCAGTGTGGAATAACACTTCCTTAAAAAACTTAAGGGATCTGACAGATGTTCGATTAAATCATTCATAGTTAATAAATTCACTGATCCTTCTGGCATATCCTCCAAACTTCCTCTGTAGGCCTCTATCCCTCGTTTTACACAAGCACGTACACAATCTTCCGCAAAATCAAAAGCAAGAACTTTTTTAAAAAACCAGGTTTCTTTAAGTGCCAGTGCAAATGCCCCAGAACCCGCTCCTATATCTGCTGCAATTCCTGTATTGGCTTGAATCTTGTCTCTCAAAAAATGCACTATCTTTTTTACCCTGGGTTTATACTGCAAAGCCTTACGTTGAACATCAGTGGAAAGCAGGAGTTCTGTCCAATACTTTGGCGCATCATAATTATTGTAATATTGAAATAATTCGGCATCAGTCGGGCGAGGTGAACAGAATAAGGTTAAGCATTCTTGACATCTTTTGTGATGAAAGCCATATTTAATAAATTCATCCTTCCCCCCGCTACCGCAAGCAGGACATAATATATCAATAAAATTACGATAGTGTTCTTGGTAAAAATCAATACC
>VMSQ01000058.1 GCA_013792055.1 Desulfobacteraceae bacterium | reverse complement strand
TTTAATAAATACCGGTATGAATTTTTTCCCTACATGTTCAAACATTCCGATGGAAACGATTTTGTCAAATTTTCCGCTTAACTCACGATAATCCTTATATAAGATCTTAATATTATCCTGCAGGCCCAATTCCTTTATTTTATTGCCGGCATATTCGTATTGATTTTTTGAAAGCGTAATCCCAGTTCCTGTTACGCCATATTTCTGTGCAGCATAGATGAGCATTCCTCCCCAGCCACAGCCTATATCAAGGAGCGATTCACCAGGACTCAATAAAAGTTTACGGGATATATGTTCAAATTTATTCAATTGTGCTTCTTCAAGAGAATCATTTCCATTTTTATAGTACGCACATGAGTAGGTCATTGTATTATCAAGATAAAGCGCATAAAATTCATTGCCTTTATCATAATGGCAAGAAATATTTTTTGGAGAAGTTTTTAATGTATCGCTGTTGAGAAGCGCAAGGATAAAAAAACGTATTTTTTGCCAGGAAGATAGCCTGAAATCATCAAAATCGATTAAATAACCAAGACGAAGAAGCTCCTGCAGATCGTTCTTAATTTCTACATCTCCATTCATATATGATTCTCCAAGCCCGAAATAACCATCTCTGAGAATTTTTTTGGCAACACTTAAGGACTTAAGTTTCAAAATAAATTTTGGTTTATCCCCGATAGTTATTGAATCGCCATCCCAGAACTCTATGGCAAAACTGGCTTTAGGATCTGTCTGATGCATTATTTCTGCAATATCTTTAAAAGCCCTTTTCATAACGACCCTCCTTTCTACTCAACCACAGTAATCTCAAGATTAGACTTTGGTTAAGAAACAGGTGATGCCTTGAAAAAATATGGCTACGAAACCGTGGCTTGAGGAAACATAAATGCAGTGGTCGCGGTTTTAATTGGAAAATATCGCAAACAGATCATCTTAGTGCGAGAGCAATGCGGATATTGACAGCCTCATTATTTAACAAAAGGAAATTTATTATAAAATTATATTGGAATTCAATTTAAGTGTCAAGCGGGCACCTGAAATTAATACAGAATTTTTATTATGATTTTTAATACCCAGTCCGCTTGCGGCGGGGAGCTTCATTTAAGCTTTTTCAGAGAGATATTTCTTTTGAGAAATTTCGGCTGGCTTTTTCTAATATAGCTTGCAATGCTTTTTCTTCTTTTTCGGAGCCAAGCTCAATAGAAAGGCCTAAAAAGTAGCTTTGATCTTTTTCGGGATTTTTTTCCAGACGGGCAGAGCGCGCCATAAGTTTCAGTTCACTTCCATCAAAGGGATGACGTAGAACGACTTCGAGCATAAGTCCTGTGTTAAATGGTTTGTTAGTCTGGCAAAGCAGTCCGACTTGACTTATATTACGAGTGGTTCCTCGATTTAACAATTTTTCAGCAGAATCCCTTAATCGAAACAACATTTCCACATGAAGCGGGTATCGAAATTTGCGACGTCTTTCATCAATTGATATCGAGACCCTATTTCGTCCTTTTTGCTTGCCAATATATAAAGCCTCATCAGCTTTTTGAATTAGTTCAAGACCATCCTGGGCATTAATTGGATAGGTGGCAACTCCAATGGTAACAGTAAAATTGCCTGAAGACAGTCTCTCTTGTCCCGAGAATTTATGAGTTTCAACGGCTATTAAATGCCTTTCGGCAGATAGCTTTGCTTGTTTAATATCAGCCCTGGGCAGAATTACGGCAAACTCTTCACCCCCATAACGAATTACATGGTCTATTAACCTGGCATTTTGTTTCAAAATTTGTGCAAATTCATTAAGCGCTCTGTCTCCAGCTTGGTGGCCATAAATGTCATTATATTCTTTGAAATTGTCTATATCTAACATTAGCAGAGAAAAAGGCTGATTGTAACGTTTTGAATGTTCGATTTCCCTTTTTAGAACGCGATTAAAAAAGCGCCTGTTGTATAAGCCTGTAAGTTCATCAATAAGGGCAGATCGCTCTTTCTGTAAGAATAGGTCAACCTCTACAAAGATTAGATTTTTTAACTTTGGATGAATATTAGTAAAATAGTCACAAAGGGCTACACGGAAACCTACATCCCTCCCCATTTTTTTTTGGAGATTTTTTCTGTGTTCCAGAACATTGAACCAGTGCCTTCGGGCTTCTTCTGGTTCAAACTCAATTTGCGTCAGCAGTCGCAGGATTTCGAGGTAGATCCTATTGCCAAAGCATTTTTCAAGCTGTTTCCATTCTTCTTGATTAATAATTGAGGTGCCCAGATGGTCTTCTCTAAGTGATTCGATAAGAAGCTTTAGAGCTAAGTTGTCGGGGTCGAAAATGTCCATGTAAGAGCCTTTTAAGTATTACCAATCAATAAGGGAGGTCAGTTTGAAGCTATTTGATTGTAGTAAATCTAGTACTAACATATTGTCAGACTGTCAAGGTTGCTTGTTTTCAATACAAGACATTGCTTCTAAAGCCAGCTCACTTACTTGGCAGTCAACCAAATGTCTTTCAAGAAAGATTCTAATCATTGTATTATCTTTGGAAAGACATTTAAGAGCAGGCATTGCGGATTTATCTCCAAGTGCTCCTGTAGCCCATGCAGCAAGTCCGCGGGAAGTGGGATGCTGTGATTCCATGAAAGGGAGAAGAAGCGGGACTGCATTTTTGACAAGCAGCGGCTTGACATGTGCTATCCTGCCTATTCCCCACAGCACTCCTTTCTGAAGCTCTTCGTTTTCAATAAATGTGCCGCCTTCTCTTATATATGATATAAGAATACTTGAATATTCTTCAGCAAGTTTTTCATGACATGCCATTATTTCTCCCATTGCTTCCGGAGACCCCCAGCCTATTCCCCCTGATTCGTCGTTTAGATTCCAGAGCAGGCGGCGCATGATTATGCGAGCAGATTCTATATTATGATCGGCGAGATTTGAAACAACTGCTCCCATTGCAGTAACTGCCTTCCATTTTAATGATTCATCAGCATTGTAAAGAAAAGAAAAAAGGGGATTTACAACTTGTCTGGCAGGAAGCT
>VMSQ01000087.1 GCA_013792055.1 Desulfobacteraceae bacterium | reverse complement strand
CTTCAACATAAATTTTTTGCTTGATTAATCCATCGAAATCCGCTTTTTTAGCAGAGAACGGCCCATTGGCACAGTTTACATTTGATAAAATTATCAGCAGTGTTACCGCAAACAAAAATAACTTCTTATTCATTTTAAACCTCCTGGCGCATAATCTTTCTAAAGCTTATTTTCGTTTTTGTCTCTCCTTTGCCCTTTTCCTATTTCACAATCACCAACGGAAAATCCATTCCCCTTGAATCCACCACTGGATACTGTGCTTCCTGCTTGTATTTTTTTGTGATATCAGGTAATTGTTCTTCTACATACCCCATCAACTTTCGGACTGTAACTGTTTCACCTCTACCCAATGCCTTGCCTTTCAGTCCCTCAAGAAGGGTATAGGTGAACACTCCATGTCCAAGTTCCTTCACCTCTGCCGCAAACTGGTCTTTTGTGGACGCTGCTATTATATGCACACCCGTTGACCTTGAAAGCTGCGAAAGCGCCTTTCTGTCCTCAAATCCCCTGAATGCAATCATCACTGCGCCTGATTTGCATGCATCTATCAGCATGAGTATCTTTTGCGCTTTTATGTCTTTTATATATCCTGAAAGTTCTTCTGACGATACGCCCTTTGTCTTTACGTCTTCCTCCCTTTCAGGATAGGTAATCTCATGGGGAATGAAATACCATTTATCTCCTAAGCTCTCTCCATGTCCTGCAAGGTATATCAATACCGCATCCTGAGGCTGTGTGTTCTGTAATTGTTTGAGTTTTGAGGCTATGCCTTGTTTTGTCGCCTGTTCATTGTAGATTTCAATAAGCGCAACATTTTTAAAGAGTCCCTTGCCTCTCTGTTTGAAGAAATCAACTATGCCTCTGGCATCAGGCTCCGCGTAGTTGAGGTTAAGGGCAGGGTTTTTGTATTTGTTTATGCCTACTGCGAGGATATACATGGATACATCTTTTGATGGGGCGGTGAGTTTTACTATCAACTCATATGGGTTTGACTCTGTCCTGTCTTTGCTGAACCCCACTGCCCTGAATGTGTTGAGTCCATCCACAAGGGTAACGGCATATGTTTTAGTTACTTCATTGCCTTTTGGGGCTATTTTTACAGACCTATGGTCTTCACCGATTGCCTTGCCGTTATGGTATAGCCTGATTTCGTCAATACCGCCGCCGGTATCTTTTGCTGAGACTGTTATTGATATGGTATCAGTAGAAAATGTCTCATTCGGCTCGGGGGAGGTAATCCTTACATCAGGCGGTGGCGCGACCCCTTTCCGAATGTCCGCAACAGCCTCGACCTTTTTGCCCTGAAGCACGGAAGCCACATAAACGGGATCGAAGAATCTTTCATAAAAGTTGTCTATGGAATAAACTCTGTTGCCGATCCTCACATTGAGGTGTTTTGCGCCGTTTGGCGAAGCATTGAAATAGCCTTCAGGGGTGATGACGATCCACTCGCCGTCGGTGAAACTGATGAATTGGGCGATTTCCTTGCCGGTATTGATATCCCAGAGGCGGGTGGGGCCATCAAGACCGGTTGAGACGATTTGCCGCTGGTCAGGAGAAAATCTCAGCGTCCGGACAGCATTTTTAGTTCCGGCGAAAAACATTTTCCGCTCACCCGTGACGGCATCCCAGAGGAGGATGCTTCCATCAGCATCCCCTGTCGCCAATAATCGTCCATCATCGGAAAACTCCCTCGCCCAGATGTTCTGTCCTTTAAATGTTCTTATTCGCCGGCCTGTCGCCAGATCGATCAGCAACAGGCTGTCTGTTATCAATGTTTCTGTATAACTGTCAACGAGAACTGACTTGCCATCAGGTGAAAAGTCCACGTTGCGGTGCAACGGACATAGGTTATGAACGGTCGTTATCTCCCGATTCGACTGCAGGTCCCAGATTTTGAGAATACCTGAAAAAACACGGTCGTCATTGTAAAAGGCAACCAGATAACGGCCGTCCCGGGAGGTTTGGGCATAGTACATCTCGGTAGGAACAACAAAGGAGCGCTCTTCCCTGCCGGTGGCGATATCGATCATCTTGACGCGGTTATCAATACAAAGCAGAAGATACCGGTTATCATCGGAAAGATTGAAATTACGAATTTTCCCCGATGGTTCCAAATAGCTCAGAACTTCTTTGACCGTAGAAGTCTCCCATATTTTGAACTCTCTATCGCCGATTTTTTCTGCCAGATACCTGTCATCCTTTGATAACAAAACTTCCTCTCCCCGAAACGTTTTGACAACCTTATTTTCTACGAAATCCCAAATTTGAATTCCCGTCTTTTTGCCGACGAGTAAGAGATAGCGGCCGTCGGCGACGAACCTTCCGCTGGTATATCCCTCGAATATTTTATTGACACTGCCCGAAGCCGAATCCAGCAGCAACGGTGAAGCTCCGTCTCGCTTGATCAGGATTTGCTTGCCGTTCGGATGATATACAGCGCCGAGGTTCGTTGATAACGACCTTCCCCGAAAATAACGAACGACACGGCCGAATGCCGAATCCCAGAGTGTGGGCGCGTAGTTACCGCTGGATAGGATGAATTTCCCGTCCGGCGACAGATGGACGAAAAAGGTGGCACTTGTGGTCAAAACCCTCGCGACCTTACCCTGCAATGCGTTCCGTAGTGTAAGGCCGCTTGTTTCGGCCGTTATTGCTTGCGTACCGTTGGGCAGAAGAAAGAAATTACTAATGAATTTCGCCGTATCCATCTGCCAGGAAGAAACTTTGTTACCCGTGTCGATGTCGAACAATGAAAAAATATATTTCTTTTGGCCACTATCCTCTTCCATAAACAGAGCGTATTTACCGTTTTGTGAAAAAGACACCTTACTAAACAATCTGTCTTCACTCCGGAAATTTCTTATTTCCTTTCCCGATGAAGACTCCAGCAGAGCGAAATCGCCATTATTACCTCTCTTCGCCGCCACATAGAATTCCCCGCTGTCACGAAAGCAGTTTCCTCTGATATTATCATTTCGTTTGACTATTTTGCCCGTGTTAGCATCCCAGACAGTCAGGTTCCGTAATGTCAGAGAAGTAAAAAACCGTCCTTCCGGTGAAAAACGAAGAGCTTGTATTCCCCGAATTTGTATTCTCCCCTTGTCGGTAAAAGTCATACTTCGTATTTCCTGGCCTGATACGGTATCCCAAAGCTTGATGAAACCTTTTTCGTCACCGGAGAGTATTTGCCTGCCGTCTGAAGAGATCGCAACCGCCGTGACTTCCACCGTATGCCCCAAAAAAGTCCGAATTTCCGTGCCGGTGGCGACATCCCATAGCTTCACGGTTTTATCCTCACTTCCCGTCGCCAGATACCTTCCATCAAGAGAAAAGGCGGCGGCCTGGACATTATTTTGATGCCCCATCTGTACAAAAATTTCCGGCTTTTCATAGGCCATTGCAGTATTTGAAATTATCAGGACAGCAAAAACCGCTGCCAGCATCTTCAAAGCAAAGTTTATTTTATGCATAATACTTACACCTCCATGACGAGCATTGTCCGTCCGCTACACGCCTTTATCCGGCCTTTATCTTCTTTTTTCAATTTTCAGGTGGTCCTGCACGCCTCTATTTGTCCACCATTTCACTTTTAGTTACATTCATCATAATACAAATAATACAAAAGCTTTATCTTACAAACTGCACCTTTTTCATCCTCTTCCCATTCCAGGTCTTGTATTTGAACACCTGAAATTGCCGCCGGAGGATTGTCCCATTTGGGAAATTCTGCAAATTCAACAGGGGGAGATATTAGTTGCCAGTTTTTTATTATAAATCTTTGCCCCTTAAAGTTAATAATTATAAGATCCTCTGTTAACAGATAGTTTTTGATTATTGATTGAGAATCCACCTCAAAACCTGCAACCTTTTTATGAAGGTTAAAAAAGATTGTATTGTCCTTGCCTTTTCCCCACTCAGTGGTTGAAAGTTTTTCAGGTTCCGCGATTTCTTGTGCAATATTTCTTATGCCATCAAGAAAGGCTGCAACAAATGCCTCCTGCTTTCTTATCTCTAATGGCGCATCTTGGGAAGCTTCCAAATATGCGCCTACTCCCACAGCATCAATTTTTTGCTTGATTAATCCATCGAAATCCGCTTTTTTAGCAGAGAACGGCCCATTGGCACAGTTTACATTTGATAAAATTATCAGCAGTGTTACCGCAAACAAAAATAACTTCTTGTTCATTTTAAACCTCCTGGCGCATAATCTTTCTAAAGCTTATTTTCGTTTTTGTCTCTCCTTTGCCCTTTTCCTATTTCACTATTGCCACCGGGAAATTTACATAGCCATCGGGTGTATTAGTAATCGGATGCTGGGCGCCGTTGGTTATCTTTGGCACTGTTTCCGAAACGTAGGCATCGAGTTCCTTCATGGAAATCTTATTGTCCTTTATCAAGTCAGCTTTGCCTTTTATCCCTTCAATCAGGGCATAAGTAAACGCCCCGTGTTTCCATTTGTCCGATTCCTGCGAGAGTTCCCTGCCCCTGCTTGAGGTGAAGATGACGGCATTTGCCTCTTGAAGCTCCTTTACAAACCTGTCGTTGTCAACGCCTCTTGTCTTCTTTCCGCTCACGCCTTCTGAATGGCAGGTATCTGCAAAAATAAGTTTCTTTGCGGGTATGTCCAGTATGGATTTTATCTCACGCCACGAAATTGCCCTTGACCTCCTTATTGTTCCGTCATCCATTATAGCTGCGTCGCTGGGCAGAAAATAGAACTCACCCCTGTCGTCATTCATCCCATGACCCGCAATGAACAATATGGCAACATCATTATTACCGGCCCTGCTTAAATAATTGAGGTTGTCCATAATATTCTCACAGGTTGGTTTTATCCGGCTGTGGTCATTGATGACAAGGACGTTTATCTCTCGGAACAATTTTCCCTTCTGACCACTGAACGCCTTTACAATTCCTTCTGCGTCTGCCGCCGCATAGGAAAGAGAATTGAGCTTTTTGTCCTGATATCTGTTTATGCCGACAGAGAGTATCCACAGGTTTGGAAGTATAATCCTGCCTTTGGCTTTTTCAACAGATGAATATATGCGGATCGATTTTCTGCCCTCTGAAAAACCGTTGAATGCCGTCACCTCAATCAGGTTTTCGCCGACGTCTAAATTAACAGGAATTTTTAAATCCAGGGATTTTTTCCCTTCCGGAATAACGCCTTTTACCTTGATGCCTCTCCCTTCTCCACCTGTTGCAACCCTTCCATTTACAAAGACCTTCACTTTCTTTATTGTCTGGTTCCTGTCTTCAATATAAAGAGAGATTTCAGCATCTGTTGAATCTATCTTTATACCGTCTTCAGGTGATTTAATTACAATAAAGGGAGATTCTATGTTCTGAATTGAAGAAACAGTGGGTAGGTCTGCCTTTTGCCCCCCGATAACCCCGGCGACAGCAGTTTGTACATCACTGCCCCTCAACGCCGCCTCAACAATCCGGGGTTTATAAAATGTGGAACGGTACTGGTCTATGCCATAGACATTATTGCCGATGCGTATATTTAGATGTTTATCGCCATTGGCCGAGGAGTTATAGAAACCCTCGGGGGTGATGGCAATCCATTCATCATCCTTGAAGCTGATAAACTTGATTATTTCCTTACCGCTGGCAATGTCCCAGATACCTATTGCTCCGTCCTGGCCTCCGGAAAACCCGAACTTGCCGTCCGGTGAGAAAGTGACTGAGCGAACCTGGCCCTCATGGCCAAGCATGGTCTTTATCTCTTTGGCGGCGCCCACATCCCAGAGTCGCACAATCTTATCGCCGCTGCCCGAGAGTACGTACTTACCGTCCGGCGAAAAGGCAACCGAACGAAAAGAATAAGCGTTATTCACGGTAAAGGTCTTGATATCCCGGCCGGTCTTGGTATTCCAGATCTTGATAGTATTATCGTCGCTTCCCGAGGCGATATACTTTCCGTTAGGTGAAAAAGCCACTGACCGGACAACGCTTTTGTGACCGGTAAAGGCCCTTACCTCTTTACCTGATTTTATCTTCCAGAGCCGGAGGGTAAAATCACCACTGCTAATAATGAGGTTACCACTACCAGAGAGCGCATATTTGCCATTGGGTGAGAAGGCAACTGACCAGATCGAGTCTTCGTGCCCGGTAAATGTTCTGATCTCTTTGCCCGTGGCTACGTCCCAGAGTTTAAGCGTCTTGTCCGTACTGCCGGAAAGCGCATACTTACCATTAGGCGAGAAGGCAACTGATAAAACTTCGTTTGTATGTCCGGTGAATGTCCTTATTTCTTCTTCGGTGGCTACGTCCCAGAGCTTGAGGGTGTTGTCCGCACTGCCGGAAAGCGCGTATTTGCCGTCAGGCGAAAACGCGACTGACCTTACCTTATCGGTATGCCCGGCAAAGGTCTTGATCTCCCGCGCCGCGGCCACGTCCCAGAGCTTCATAATCGGATATGAATCGCTCCCGGAAAGGACATACTTCCCGTCAGGCGAAAGCGCTACTGACATCACACTATCAGTATAACCGGCAAAGGTCATGACCTCCCGGCCCGTGGCTATATCCCAGAGCTTGAGATTATCGTAGCTTCCGGAGGCGATATGCTTTTCGTCAGGCGCAAAGGCGACCGAGGTAATACCTTCTGTATGGCCGGTAAAGGTCCTGAGCTCCTTGCCTGTAGCCGCATCCCAGAACTTAAGCGTCTTATCCTCGCCACCGGAAAGCACATATTTGCCGTCAGGCGAAAAGGCGACCGAGTTAATATTTTCTGTATGTCCGGTAAAGGTTCTTATTTCATTTCCGCTGGCTATATCCAGAAGCTTAAGCATTTTATCATTGCCGCCCAAGAGTATATACTTACCGTCAGGCGAAAAGGCGATTGAGTTAACCAGGCTTTTTTGCTCTGCAAACGTCTTTATTTCCTTGCCGGTGGCTGCCTCCCAGAGCTTGATTATATGATAACTCCCCGAAACAATATATTCCCCGTCCGGCGAGAAGGCGACTGATTTAATCTCATCTGTATGGCCGGTAAATGTCCTGATTTCCTTACCGGTATTTACCTCCCAGAGCCTGAGGGCAAAGTCTTTATTCTTATAAGAAGTGCCGCCGCCGGAGATTATATATTTGCCGTCGGGCGAAAAGGCAACCTCGTTAACCTCGTCTTTATGACCGAGAAAGGTCCTGACCTCTTTACCCGTGGCTACCTCCCAGAGCTTAAGCGACTTGTCATAACGGCCGGTTGAAATGATGTATTTTCCGTCGGGCGAAAAGGCGATTGATTCAACTTGAGCTGTATGACCGATAAAGGTCCTGATCTCCCGGCCCGTGGCCACGTCCCAGAGTTTAAGGGTATGATCAGCACTGCCTGAGAGCAGGTATTTTCCGTCAGGCGAGAAGGCGATTGAAAGAATAATATTTGAATGGCCTAACTGCGGGAATATCTCGGGCCTGTCTGCCGACGAGGCAGGCTTATCCTGAGCCAAGGTTAGCATGGCAAACCCCAGCACCAAACAGAGACTGATAATTATCTTTTTCATTCGATACCTCCTTTTATTTTATCAGCGCCACCGGGAAATTGACATAGCCGTCAGGCGTGATGGTAATCGGATGCTGGGCACCGTTGGTAATCTGAGGCACGGTCTCGGAAACATAGGTATCAAGCTCCTTCATGGAAATCTTATTGTCCTTAATCAGGTCGGCCTTGCCGCTGATGCCTTCGATAATAGCATAGGTAAAGGCGCCGTGCTTCCACTGGTCCGATTCCTGGGAGAGCTCTTTGCCTCGGCTGGAGGTAAAGATAACCGCGTTGGCATCCTGCAGTTCTTTTACTAATCGATTATTATCAACACCTCTGGTCTTTTTGCCACCGGCCCCTTCGGCATGACAGGTATCGACAAATACCAGTTTCTTGGCCGGCAGGTCCAAGACATTTTTAATAGCCTGCCATGAGATAGCTTTTGATTTCTTTATGCTTCCGTCTTTTTCGAGAACCGTATCGCAAGGCAGGAAATAATAATTACCTCGATCATCATTTATACCATGCCCGGCAATAAAGAGGACCACGACGTCATTACTGCCTGCCTGGCTGAGGTATTCCAGGTTATCGATAACATTTTCATAGGTTGGTTTGGTAGAGCTGTGGTCACTGAGGACCAAACTCTTTACATCCCTGAATAACCTGCCTTTCTGGCCGGTAAAGGCTTTGACGATGCCCTGGGCATCGTCGGCCGGATAATCCAGGGAGTTTATCTTTTTATCCTGGTATTGATTAACCCCGATGGCCAGTATCCAGAGGTTGGGCAGTATCACCTCTTCGGGTTTAAGCGTTTGCTCGGCTTCTGAATAGATACGAATGGTTTTCTTGGCCTCCGCGAATCCGTTAAAAGCAATTACTTCTATGACATTCTCTCCCCTTTCCAGGGTAACCGGGATACTGGTGGTCAATGTCTTCTGACCCTCGGCCAGTTTAATCGCGCCGGTCGTGGCAACGACGCTGATACCGCGGGTTCCCTCTGAGGCGGTCCGGCCGTTGACATAGACCGAGACTTTCTTAAGCGGATGGTTACGGTCTTTGACCTCTAGCGCCAGCTGGGTATTCTCGCCCGTAATCTTTTTATTGTCCTGGGGCGATTTAATGGTGATAACCGGCGGCTCGATACCCTGCATGGTGGCCACGGTCACGGATTGTTTGTCACTACCCAGCACCTGGGTAATGGCCTGCTGGCTATCACCTAAACGCAGGGCGGCTTCCACGACTTCAGGCTTATAGAAAACAGAACGGTACTGGTCTATGCCGTAGACATTGTTGC
Organism: Desulfobacteraceae bacterium; assembly: GCA_013792055.1. Classification (GTDB taxonomy): domain Bacteria; phylum Desulfobacterota; class Desulfobacteria; order Desulfobacterales; family ETH-SRB1; genus B13-G4. Next base: position 4,482 of record VMSQ01000087.1, on the reverse strand, counting down.
CGATACGGACATTGAGGTGCCGGTCGCCATTGGCCGAGGAGTTATAAAAACCCTCGGGCGTAATGGCAATCCACTCATCATTCTTGAAACTGATGAATTTGACTATTTCTTTGCCGCCGGCAATGTTCCAGAAAGCGACTGTCCCGTCCAAGGCTCCGGAAATCCCGAACTCGCCGTCGGGCGAGAAGGCCACGGAGCGAACATCACCTTCATGTCCGAACAGAGTCTTTATCTCTTGCTCGGTACCTATATCCCAGAGCCTCACGCTCTTATCATCGCTACCCGCAAGCAAATACTTGCCGTCGGGGGAGAAGGCTACTGACTGAAAATATTTATGGTTATTGACAACAAAGGTCTTGATATCCCGGCCGGTCTTGGTATTCCAGACCTTGATAGTCTGGTAGCTTCCCGAGGCAATATACTTGCCGTCAGGGGAAAAAGCCACTGACCAAACCACGCCTTTATGACCGGTAAAAACTCTTACCTTTTCACCTGATTTTATCTTCCAGAGCCAGAGGGCAAAGTCAGTAGTACCAATGATGTTCCCACCGCCGGAAAGCGCATATTTACCATCGGGTGAGAAGGCGACCGACCAGACACAATTTTCGTACCCGGTAAAAGTCCTTATCTCATCTCCGCTGGCTACATCCCAAAGCTTAAGAGTCTTATCTCCACTGCCGGAAAGCGCATATTTGCCATTGGGTGAAAAGGCAACTGATAAAACCATTTCAGTATGCCCGGTAAAGGTCTTTAGTTCCTCTTCGGTAGCTATATCCCAGAGTTTAAGGGTCTTGTCCGCACTCCCGGAAAGCACATATTTATTGTCTGGCGAAAAGGCGACCGAGGTAATATAGTCTTTATGTCCGCCAAAGGCCTTGATTTCCCGCGCCGCGGCCACGTCCCAGAGCTTCATAATCGGATAGGCATAATTCCCGGAAACTACATATTTCCCGTCAGGTGAAAAGGCCACGGACCTAAGCTTATCGGTATATCCGCTAAAGGTCCTGATCTCCCGGCCTGTGGCCATATCCCAGAGCTTGAGATTATAGTAGCTTCCCGAGGCGATATGCTTTCCGTCAGGCGCAAAGGCGACCGAGGTAATATTTTCTGTATGGCCGGTAAAGGTTCTTACCTCTTTACCCGTGGATACTTCCCAGAGCTTAAGGGTTTTATCTGAACTCCCGGAAAGCGCATATTTCCCGTCGGGCGAAAAGGCCACTGAGCTGATATAATCTTCATGCCCGGTAAAGGTCTTTATCTCACTTCCGCTGGCTACATCCAGAAGCCTGAGCATCTTATCACTGCTTCCCAAAAGTATATATTGACCGTTAGGGGAAAAGGCGATTGATTTAACGAACTCTTTTTCCTCTGCAAACGTCTTTATCTCCTTGCCGGTGGCTGTCTCCCAAAGCTTGATGGTCCGAACACTCACTGAAGCAATATACTTTCCGTCCGGCGAGAAGGCGATGTCGGAGATATCATTATCATGTCCGGTAAAGGTCCGGATTTCCTTGCCCGTATTTGCCTCCCAGAGTCTGAGGGCAAAGTCTTTATTACGAAAAGAATTACCGCCGCCGGAAATTATATATTTACCGTCGGGCGAGAAGGCAGCCTCATTAACCTTGTCCTGATGACCGAGAAAGGTCCTGACTTCCTTACCCGTGGCCACTTCCCAGAGCTTAAGTGACTTATCATAACAGCCGGCTGAAATTATGTGTTTACCGTCGGGCGAAAAGGCGATTGATTCAACCGCAGCGGTATGGCCGGTAAAGGTTCTGATTTCACGGCCCGTGGCCACATCCCAAAGTTTGATGGTATTATCCGCACTGCCCGAGAGCAGGTATTTCCCGTCAGGCGAAAAGGCGATTGAAAGAATAATATTTGAATGACCTAACTGCGCGAATATCTCGGGCTTTTCATCGGCCATTGCAGGATTTGAAATTACGAGGACAGCAAAAACCACTGCCAGCATCTTCAAAGCAAAGTTTGTTTTATGCACATTTCACCTCCACGCTTTTTCCTCTCACAGCCCACAGAGATCGCTGAGTTTTTTGCCTCATGTCGCTTATTTCGCAGACCTTGTTTTAACTTCAGCTTTATCCTCATAGAATTCAGAGGCATAGCCGCTTTTGTCGGTTGATTCTCCGGTTAGTGTTATTCCTCTTGTTCTTACGCCTATGTCCTTTGCCTTTGTTTTGACAAAATAGACTCCCCCTTGAGAGTGAAGGTCTATATCGCCCAGCGGTGATGTGCTTGCATATACCGATATATTTTCCTCGCCGAATGGAGGGCTTATCTCCAGATCAAATCTGTCGTTGCCCGACGGTATCTCATATATAACTCCCCCCTGGAAATAGTTTTCATTTCTGTATGGGTTGGGCAGGATCTGAACCATTTCCCCGGCAGTATCCTTGTATATGACACGGGCATAGAAAGGCTTGTTCCCTTTTATGTAGATTCTCATTCTATCGCCACGCTCATATTCCTTTTTATCCGTCCAGAGCCGGACATGGAGCGGGGCAGATGGATCGTCGGCAACATCCTTTCTTTTAGAGACTTTCTCCATTGCCTTTTCATCAGGTATCACCTCGGCCTTAATTTTTACCCTAAAGCAATTCCCCGCGTTCACATCTTTGTACCAGCTCTTCTCGAGTTCCTTAATGATTTTTACTGTGGCATTTGCATATGCAGATACTAGATCCTTCTCAAGTTCAAAGTTCTTGACATGCGTTTCGCTTGTCATGTAGGTCGATGCAAAGTCTATTGCGTTTCTCTTTGCGGCGTCCAGCGCAGCCTGTTCTGTCTGTCTCCTTGACCTGTCTTCACCCATGCAGGCATAGCCCTCGGCCTCTGTAATGGTAGATTGCGAGGCATAGGCATACGAAGACGATATAATAAACACAAACACCAGCGCGACTATTCTTACCACATTTATTCTTCCTGTTTTTGATTTAATGGATAGCATATAATATGTTCTCCTTTCCAAGGTTATTGAGCGAAGATGATTAAGTTTTGATGGATACTGCTATTATAATCAATCGAAGTGGATTTATCGTGCAATACTTGGAGCATATTTCAATTTAATCTTATTTACCACCCAAATTACAATGAAATAGGTCACATGATGGATATGAAATTCACTACACTATTAGGTATGGCCGAAATCAAAAAATTTTGCTTTTCAGGCGAGATATGTCGAGTATCTGGATTCTGCTTTCCTCAATTATTATCAGCCCCTGTTTTCGCAATGATTTAAGCTCCTTGTTAATGCTTTCCCTTGTTGCTCCGACCATATCGCCGAGCTCTTTCTGTGTTAAAGAAAGGTCGATAAGGATTTTGTTGTCTTTTTGTTGTCCGTGAGATTCTGCGAGTTCTATTAATTTTTTTTCAAGTCTTGCTGAAACATTCAAAAAACAGGTGTCTTCCAGCATGTCATCTGTTCTGCGCAATCTTTTCGAGAGCAGGGAAAGAATCGATTTAATAGCATCAACATTTGCCTGTAGAAATGACAGAAAGTTTGCTCTGCTGAGGATAAATACTTCAGATGGTTCTATTGCAACAGCGTCTGCAGATCTGGGTTCTCCGTCCAGCAGGGCCATTTCTCCAAAAAAATCCCCTTCTGAAAACATTGTAACAATAATTTCATCGCCTTCTGTTGACGGAAGTACAATTTTAATTGTTCCACTTTTCACGATATAGAGAGCGGTTCCTTCATCACCTTTCCAAAAAAGGGTCTGCCCCTGTTTCAGGGGTTTCAGGCGAAGCGAATCAACAAGGTCATTTAGATCAGAATCGCTTAATGTTTTAAAAATCGGGATCTGTTTTATTATTTCATGTGGTTGCATCGGCGGCAGTCTCTTTTTTGATAACGCTTTAAAATTAAAGGCCTTTTGTGCCTTTGTGACTTAGTGGCTGCTTAGAGCCACTATTTTAACAGATTGATAATAATGCTTTAAAATATCCTGATAATCGAACCCTTTTTGGGCCATCATATTGGCGCCCCATTGACTCATGCCGACTCCATGACCGTAACCTTTGCCTGTAAAAAGAATGCCGTCATGATTTGGAGTTATTTTTAGAAGTGTGCTTTTCAACTCGGTCGCTCCAACCTTTATTCTGAAATTATTGCTTTTTAGTTCGGTTGTCTCGTTCTTTGCAATAACCCTTACTCCCAGTAAACGTCCTGATCGAGACTTTCCGCCGGCACTGAGCCCACTGATCTGTCCAATATTCAGTCCGTACTTGTTCAAACAATTTTGCATGTCATTATATGAAACAAAAAACCTCCATTCGCCATTTGGAATATTTGCGCTAAAACTGTCAGGAATCCCTTTAAGATACGGCAAATCAGCGCTCCATACATTTTTTGAATCTTCGGTATGCCCTCCGCTGCTTGAATGAAAATAGGCGACAATAAGTTTTCCATCATAGGTGATTACCTGACCACGTGTCTCATCAACCGCCAGATTTGACTCCTTTTTT
>VMSQ01000315.1 GCA_013792055.1 Desulfobacteraceae bacterium | reverse complement strand
TCAGACCTCGTTAATAACTACTCAGGTTCACGGTTCAAAGTTCACGGTTCAAAGGTTGAAAAAATGTAACTACTCAGGTTGTCAGGTTCACAGTTCACGGTTCACGGTTAATCGCTTTACGATTTTTTCCTCCGCCATTGATTTAATTGGGTGAACATTATGAACCAATCAACTTTTTTAACCACTGAACCTTGAACCCTGAACCGTGAACGGTTACTCTTTTTCCAAAGTACATTTAAGAGGAAATTCTCTTTCTCTTGCCAAGGCGTGAACTGTATCCACCTTTGTTTCAGCTACCTCATATGTATAAACGCCGCAAATTCCAATCCCTTCTTTGTGAACCTTCAACATGGTCATTGTAGCATCTTCTATAGATTTATTAAAAACAGACAAAAGAATTTCCACAACAAACTCCATGCTTGTATAGTCATCATTATGAAGCAGCACCTTATACATTGAAGGCTCCTTAATTTCCTCCTCTGTTTCAGAATCTGCTATTTCTTCATAATCAGGTTTAGCCAAGCTCATTTGTTAACCCCAATTTACGATCATTGAAGACCAAAACAATTGAAGATTGAATATTGAAAATTGAATATTGAAGGAATTCTGCCAATTTTTAAAAAGAAACAGAGCGCCTTGCCTGTGCGTTGCAGACAGGCGTGAGTTATTGGGTTAAATTCCCCGAAGCAAACTTCGGAGTAGTTCATTTAAAATGATAGAGCGACCCGCCCGCCTCGCCTGAAGGCGAAGCCGATGGCGGGCAGGAGCGATTCCACAAATATTCAATTTTCAATATTCAATCTTCAATATTATCCTTCCCCTGTCATTTCCCGCAGCATTTCTTGTACTTTTTTCCGCTTCCGCATGCGCATGGCGCATTTCTTCCAATTTTTTGAACAGCCCGCTTAACAGGTTTTTTCTTTTGTGGAGCATCGTCTCCGCTGGAATAGACCAGATTCTGCTCTTTTGGCCGTCTTAGATCATTTATTTTATCGGGTTCAGATATCTGAATCCTGAACAAAATCCCCAGGGTCTCCTCTTTGACCCTGGAAATCATACTCTGGAACATAGCAAAGCCTTCTTTTTTGTAAACAATCAGAGGATTCTGCTGGGCATAGCCCCTGAGCCCGATACCCTCTTTCAGATGATCCATGCTGAAGAGATGGTCTTTCCACAGGTTATCTACGGTCTGCAACATAATAATTCGCTCTAAATGCCTGAAATCTTCAGATCTTATAATGGTCTCTTTTTCATCATAAACTTTGAGAGCTGAGTCATAAATCAACTGGGCTAATTTCTCTCGCGTCAAAGTATCTAAAGTATCGCCATCAAAGCCGTTAAGCTTTAAATTAAATTGTTTGAATACTGTTTCGTTAAGCCCTTTTAAATCCCATTCTTCAGGAAGCAAACTCTCATCTGCAAATTCACAAGCTATTTCCTCAGCCTTTTCATGAATCATGTCCATAATGGAACTCTTCAGATTACTACCCATCAATGCTTCGCGCCGTTGTCTGTATATAACCTCTCTCTGCTGGTTCATAACATCATCATATTCAAGAAGCTGTTTTCTGATATCAAAATTATGACCCTCAACCTTTGCCTGAGCATTCTCTATTGCTTTGCTTATAAGGCTGTGTTCTATTGGCTCTCCTTCTTCCATGCCAAGCTTTTCCATAATACTGGTTATACGTTCTCCTCCAAATATCCGGAGAAGATCATCTTCCAAAGCAAGATAAAAACGCGATGTTCCAGGATCGCCCTGCCTTCCGGAACGTCCTCTCAACTGGTTATCAATACGTCTGCTTTCATGTCTTTCGGTTCCAAGGATATGAAGCCCACCCAATTCAGTCACCCCATCCCCTAATACAATATCTGTTCCACGTCCTGCCATGTTTGTAGAGATTGTTACTACTCCTTTATGGCCGGCCATCGCTATAATCTCTGCTTCCTTTTCATGGTTTTTAGCATTCAAAACACTATGCTTAATACCTCTATTTTTTAATTTTTTGCTCAGGTCTTCAGACACATCTATTGAAACCGTACCAACTAGAACGGGCTGTCCTTTTTTATTAAGTTCCTCTATTTCATCCAAAGCAGCTTCATATTTTTCCTTTTTTGTTTTGTAAATCATATCTGGATAATCGGTTCTAATCATCTGCATGTTGGTGGGAATAACCATGACATCAAGATTATATATTTTTTTAAACTCAGATGCCTCTGTATCGGCAGTGCCTGTCATGCCTGAAAGTTTATTATACATTCTGAAATAATTCTGGAAAGTAATAGTGGCGAGCGTCTGGTTTTCATTTTCTATCTTTACGTTTTCTTTGGCTTCAAGTGCCTGATGCAGGCCTTCACTGTAACGACGGCCAGGCATTAAACGGCCGGTAAACTCATTTACTATGATGACCTCACCATTCTTGACTATGTAATCAACATCGCACTTAAACAGTGTGTGGGCCTTAAGCCCCTGATTTATATGATGTAAAATTTCTATATGTTTTGGATCATACAAATTGTCGATCTTCAGGATTTCTTCAGCCTTTGCAACGCCTTCCTCCGTCATAACTACAGTGCGCGCCTTTTCATCTATAGTAAAATCCATGTCGCGTTTAAGGCGCGGAATTATTTCATTGATTTTGTAATACAGACCCGTAGATTTCTCAGCAGGTCCGGATATAATCAGAGGTGTTCTTGCCTCGTCAATCAGTATGCTGTCAACTTCATCAACAATAGCAAAATTCAGTTCTCCCTGGACAACAGAGTTCATATCAAACTTCATATTATCACGCAGGTAGTCAAAACCAAATTCATTGTTTGTTCCGTAAGTTATATCAGCGCTGTATGCCTCTTTTCGTTCGGTATCGTTAATGCCGCTTAATATATTTCCTACAGTTAGTCCCAGGAAATTATATATCTGCCCCATCCATTCTTTGTCACGTTTAGCGAGATAATCATTCACAGTAATTATATGCGCCCCTTTGCCGGAAAGAGCATTTAGATATGCAGGAAGAGTCGCTGCAAGAGTTTTACCCTCACCTGTTTTCATCTCAGCAATCTTCCCTTCGTGAAGAACAACGCCTCCTATTAGCTGAACGTCAAAATGTCGCATCTTGAGAGTACGAACAGAGGCTTCTCTTACAGTTGCAAAAGCTTCCGGAAGAATATCATCAAGGGGTTCTCCCCTTTCAATACGCTCTTTGAAAATAGAAGTACGAGACCTTAGCTGGTCATCACTCATAGCCTTCAGCTCAGGCTCCAATTTATTAATCATTTCAACAGTCGGTTTAATCTTATTCAGTTCCCGTTCGTTTTTACTTCCAAAAACTTTTGTCAAAAAATTCAAGATCATTTATATATTATTCCTCCAGTCATTGGGCAAAGGATTGAAGATTGTCGATTGAATATTGAATATTTAAGGTATTCTATTAATTTTATAAAAAATGGTAGAACGACCCGCCCGCCTCGCCTGAAGGCGAAGCCGATGGCGGGCAGGAGCGATTCCACAAATCTTCAATCTTCAATTTGGTTCCGGCTTATCCAGCTTAGGATTTTTGAGGTAATAACTCAAGTTTCGCACCCACTAATTCCTATGAGCTTTCTCTGGCAGGCAGGTGT
>VMSQ01000289.1 GCA_013792055.1 Desulfobacteraceae bacterium | reverse complement strand
TGTCTGCTAAGCTGTTCAACACTTTGTTTATGGAATTTATAATAAATTTCTTTATGATTTGTTCACCCTTCGGGCAAGCCGATTTCACCGCATCCGCTGCGTTGCAGGCCATTCGCAGTGAAGCGCCACGGCTTCATGGCCTGCGCCTTGCGCCTGCGGCAAACTCAGCTTGTGAGAAATACGAGTTACGCCATCTCTGCCGTTGGCCTACTGAAGGCTGAGGTACACCAAAAATTGGATCGTGATAAGGGGTTGAAATTGCGCATTTCCGGCAGGCACCAGGTTATTTCCGTAAGTTTCCCGTCAGGATGCGATCGAGGGCGTTTTCGATGGGTTGCGGGTCGATATGCCGCATGAGGGCGCCGATGTGCTGACTCTGCCTGCGCCGGGCGCCATGGCTCCTTATTTTACGTGCGAATTCGATAGCCGTCAGAAGCTCATCCGGCAGCTCTATAGTCTTAAGCTGGCCAAACGGCAGGGCAACCAACTGTTCGCCCAGGCGCTGCAGTGCCCGGTCTTCATTTTTCTTCTGGGTTCTGCTTTTATAATCAGCATCCATTTTGCAGACCTCTCCCCTCCGGTTTACCCTATAGTTGCAATGTTAGGGTTGATTTTACACCTAAACTCCTGCAATATTTACCCTGGTGCATAACAACTAATACTGCAAAAGGTTTGAAATGATCAAGCAATATCTCGACCGTTCTTTACGGCTCCGATTAAAACGAAAGCAGTGAAAAATGGTATCAGCCGATTTTGTCAAACGTCGTAGAAAAGAAAAGCGGGAAGCTGTGACATATCAGTATCAGAAGGACTGCCGTTATTTTGCCATGGTAGCCGACGGCTTAAAAGAAGCCGGCGCGGAGGAATTATCTGAACTCGGCGCAAAAGATGTCAGGCCGGAATTCAGCGGAATTCATTTCAGGGCGGACAAATCAACCCTGTATCGAATTAATTATCTGACCAGGCTTCTTTCACGGTGCCTTGCCCCGTTAATATCATACGCTTGTCCTGATACCGATACGCTGTATCAGAAGGCCAAACAAATCGAGTGGGAAGATTTTTTTGAGGAAGGCAATACCTTTGCCGTATCGGGGAATGTTTCCGACAGCGCAATTTCGCATTCAAAGTACGCTGCCCTCCGCCTTAAAGACGCGGTTGCCGACTATTTCAAAGAAAAGACAGGACAGCGTCCTGATGTGTCGGCAAGGAATCCGGATATCTTGCTGAACCTTCATATCAGACACGATAAGGCGGTAATAAGCCTCGACACTTCAGGCGACGCGCTTCACCGGAGAGGATACAGAGAGGAGACCGTTTCAGCGCCGATGCAAGAAACCGTCGCCGCCGCAATTATCCGCTTCAGCGAATGGGACGGTTCTGTTCCTTTATATGATCCTTTGTGCGGTTCGGGAACCCTTTTGTGTGAAGCGCTCATGCGGTATAGCAATATTCCTGCAGGTGTTTTCAGGAATCGATTCGGTTTTGAATTTCTGCCCGACTTTGACGGCGCTGCCTGGAAGCAGGTAAAAAAAGAGGCTGACGGACACATCCGGGAACTGCCGAAAGGGCTGATTGCGGGCAGTGATGTGTCTGCGGAGGCTGTCAGCGCGGCACGGACAAACCTGATGGGTCTCCATTACGGAAATAACGTAAGCGTTGAAAGGGTGGACTTCAGAAAGCTGCCCGCCCTTGAAAAGCATGTGATTGTAACCAATCCGCCTTATGGCATTCGGATGGGGGGAGACGAGAACCTTGAAATGTTTTATAAAAATCTCGGCGATTTTCTGAAACAGAAATGCAAAGGCTCGGCCGCTTTTGTTTATTTCGGAGAACGTAAGTATATAAAAAAAATCGGGCTGAAAGCATCATGGAAAAAACCGATCAAGGCCGGCGGGCTTGACGGCAGGCTGGTTAAATACGAGATTTACTGAGAACACTAAGGAGGTCTGCCCTTGCCTTAGGCTAATACTTTTGTTAATGTGTTCAGCATATTAACACAACTAGGATGCTACCATGAAACCGAGAGTAAGAATCGCTGCAGCCAGAACCCCGGACGGAGGCGAGATGGTGCTTTATCAGCATGACCGTGATTTCTTTATCAAGATCAACGGTCAGGATTTGATGCACAGTCGCCACCATGAGTCGGAAATGGAGTTAGCGCGGCTGGGTTGTGC
>VMSQ01000280.1 GCA_013792055.1 Desulfobacteraceae bacterium | reverse complement strand
TTTTCTATTGGATTGCTTGAATTAATATTTCTGCCTGTATTGTCTTTCAGGGAAACATGAGGGCCGCAATCAACGCAGGCATTTGGCTGAGCATGAAATCTTCTGCTTGATGGATTATCATATTCAGCCCTGCATTTACTGCACATTATAAATTCTTTCATTGATGTGTTTGGCCGGTCATAAGGAATTTCATTAATAATGGTATATCTGGGGCCGCAGTTTGTGCAGTTTATAAAAGGATATTTATATCGACGATTATCAGGGTTGAAAAGTTCGCCAAGGCAGTCATCACAAACAGATACATCCGGAGAGATAAGAGTGGATCTTGAGTTTTCGCTTATGCTCTTTACGATTGAAAAGTCTTTAAAATATTCGACAGGTTTTTCATTGAATGAAATTTCTACAAGATGTGCAAGGGGAGGGTGGGTTTTAAAAAGATCGCTGCAAAAGAATTCAATATTTTCCCTTGTGCCTTCTACATGAATGGATACACCGGAAGAATTGTTGGCGACTTCTCCTTTTAGCTGGAATTTGTTTGCAAGATTATAGACAAAAGGCCTGAAACCTACTCCCTGAACAATGCCGTTAATTTTCAGCTTTCTTGCAATGTAATTCTCTTTCATATCTATTTAATGTTTGCTTAAGCCTCCTTCACTCATCATAGAAGCCATCTCGCGTAAATATTTCAAGGATTCCATTGCCGTTGACTCGTCTATTTTATGTATGGCAAAGCCTGCATGTACTATTACATAATCTCCAACCTTTGCATCTTCAAGAAGCAGTAAGCTTATTTCTTTCTTAATGCCTGCAACATCAATTGTTCCGATAGTATTTTCAATTTTTACAATTTTAGATGGAATCGCAAGACACATTATCGCTTGATCCTTTTTGATAATCTACTCCCAGACGGTCAAACTCAGCCAGAACCATATCTATCATCTGATCAATTTTTTCATGGGTTGTAGGGGTTAACTTAATGCCAAGAGTCTCAATATCTTTTGGCTCTATCCCAAGTATTACTGTTTCAGGCACCTTATCAAGAGCCTGGCACATGGTCAAAGCTTCTATAAAATCAATCTGATGAAGTGAATTTTTTGCCCTGATGCGCTCTGGAATTGCATCACCTTCAAGGCGGTATAAGGAGCCGATTTCACCATTATTTCTTATTGCATCTACAACAATAAGATAATCCGCCTGGCATATTATCCCCAAAAGATTTAATCCCAGCACACCTCCGTCCACTATTGAAACATTGTCAGGAAATTTACAAATCTTTTGCAGCTTTTCAATAACATGTATGCCGAATCCTTCATCGGTAAAAAGGACATTCCCCAGCCCTAAGACCATAATATGCTGTGAGTTCATTTTTTTAAGTTACCCTGATCTTGTAAACCTCGTTGGAATCAGGATCTATAATGTGAACTGCGCAGGCAATGCATGGATCAAAAGAGTGAACCGTTCTTAAAACCTCCAGGGGACGTTTGGGATCAGCAACCGGGGTTCCGATAAGCGCTTCTTCCACAGGGCCGAGTTTGCCTTTTGCACATCTTGGTCCAAGGTTCCAGGTTGAAGGCACAACATACTGGTAGTTTTTTATCTTTTTATTTTCGATCTTAATCCAGTGCCCTAAAGACCCCCGTGCAACGTCATTCAGCCCACAGCCCACAGCTTTGTCAGGCATTTCCCAAGGTTCATATGTTTTGGTATTCCCATTTTTAATATTTTCGATCAATTCATTAATCCACCCCTCCATTGCATTTCCTATGGCAATTGTTTCAAGGCCTCTGGCTGCTGTTCTGCCAAGGGTTGAAAACAGCGCTGCAACTGGGATGTCTAGTTTCTTCAAGGTACTGTCAACCAGGTCTTTTATCTCTTGTTTTCCTTTTCCATATGCTACCAGCACTCTTGCCAGAGGGCCGACTTCGCAGGGTTCGTTATCATAACGAGGCGCCTTTAACCATGAATATCTGCCACTGTCAGGTTTGTATTCCCCATGCTCAGGCTTTGTTTCGCCATCAAAAGGATGTCTGGCCTTGTCTTTTTCATACCATGAACGCACGACATGCTCTGTGACTTTTTCTTGCTTTGCCATCTTCATGCCGGCAAGATTTCTATTCATTATCACGCCCCTTGGCATGAACAGGCTGTCCGGTTCTTTTTCGCCTTCCGGCAGGTCTCCCCAGGCAAGAAAATTTGTGGTACCGCCGATCGCTCCCCAATCTTTGTAAAAAGAGGCAACTGCCAGTAAATCAGGGATATAGACATTCTTAACAAAATCAAGAGTTTCCTTCCAGATATGCAGGAATTCAGCAATCCTGTCCGGTGTAAGGTCTTTGACACACGTTACCCCACCAACAACAAGTGACTGCAGGTGCGGGTTTTTTCCACCAAATATGGCATGCATCCTGGCTGCTCTTGCCTGGATACGAAGGGCTTCAAGATAATGTGCAGAGGCCATCAGGTTTGCTTCGGGCGGCAGTTTGTACGCTGGGTGGCCCCAGTAAGCATTATTCAGGGGGCCGAGTTGTCCGCTGTCAACAAAAGTTTGAAGTCGTTCCTGGATGTTTTTGAAATAACGTGTCCCACCATGAGGTGCATTGCTTAAGTTGTCGGCAGCTTTTGCGGTACCGGCCGGATCCGCCTTAAGTGCGCTGACGATATCCACCCAGTCCAGTGCATGGAGATGATAGAAATGAATAATGTGGTCATGCAGAAACTGAGCGCCATGGAGGAGGTTTCTTATAATGCGTGCATTATCCGGTATTTTTACATCCACGGCATCTTCTATCGCTCTCACTGAACATAGATAATGTGTATAAGTACATACACCGCAGGAACGCTGAGTAAAATGCGGAGCATCCAGAGGGTCCCGTCCTTTAAGAATAATTTCAATACCCCTGAACATCTGGCCCGAACTCCAGGCATTTACAACTTTACCTTCTGCAACTTCTACTTCAATACGCAGGTGGCCTTCTATTCTGGTAATCGGATCTATAGTTATTCTTTTACCCATATTATTTCCTCCCTTTTTTCATAAAAGGATTAATTATTATACCATGTCATGCTGGTGGCTATATTTCCTTATAAAACGGGCTCATTTTATCCCAGAAATCAGGTTCACTGCATCCGAGGCAGGGATGGCCAGCCTCAACAGGCCAACTGGTGCCTTCATTAAATTTTGCAATCGGGCAGTTATTGTATGTAGCCGGGCCTTTGCAACCCATCTTGTAAAGGCAATAACCCATAGCTGCCTCTTTTGAGCCGAACTCGGTAACAAAATCACCATCTTCAAAATGAGATCTTCTCGGGCACTGATCATGGATGGTTTTGCCATAGGCAAAAAGAGGTCGGCCCAGTTCGTCAAGAGCCGGAAGTTTGCCAAGGAGGAGATAATTTACAACTGTGCCGACAAAATTGACTGGATTTGGAGGACATCCCGGTATATTTACTGTTTTGATACCCAATGCATCTCCAACTCCTTTGTATCCGCCGGGATTAGGTTTTGCTGCCTGAACGCCGCCATAAGATGAACAAGTGCCGATACAGATCACTGCAGCAGACTTGGGACATACATCTTTAGCAATTTCAAGGAATGTCCGGTCGCCTATCTTCCCATAGGCGCCATCGTATTTTGTAGCAATAGCACCCTCGACAACGCAGATAAATTTACCATTGTATTTTTTTACTGCATCGTGAAGATTAGCTTCTGCTTGTTGTCCTGCGGCAGCCATAATTGTTTCATGGTATTCTATTGAAAGAATATCAAGAATTAGATCATCAGGATATGGATACGTTGATCTTAAAAGGCCTTCGGAGCATCCTGTGCATTCGGCAAAATGTAGCCATATGACTGGCGGGCGCTGCCTTGGAGCTGCAAAAACCTCCGCAATTTTTGGAATGAACGATGTTGAAAGACCCATCGTAGCTGTGAGGAACGTACAGTACCTCATAAAATCTCTTCTTGAGATCCCTTTTTTTTCCAGCTTTTCATAAAATGCTTTTTTTTGCTTTTCCATAGACACCTCCTGTGATGCTGTTAAGATCAATTTATTCCGTATTTTAAAGGAAGATGTTGAAGAGAAAATCAATAGTCACAAATGGCCTCTGATACTCTAACAGATTGATTTTTTATTATATTAAAATAAATAATAAATCAACAAAACTTACCACCTAAATCCTGCAAGCATCGAGATTGCCGTAGCAGCAAGGCGCAGGGCGTGAAAAGGTGAATTTAAGAATAAAATTTAAAAATAAAGCGCAACGCCGAAGTTGGAGTTTTTTTGAAGTTATCAAAATCTATAAAAAAACGAAATATAAATTGTCAAGCATTTGTTAATTTGATACTTATTTTTAAAAAACTTTAAAAGGTGTTATTAGCTGGTGTAAGTTTAACTGGATGCAATATGGCAGCCGTGTACCTTTAGTTTGGATTCGGAAGTATTTTCATGCTTTTTAAGACAATTACCAAAGAAAACTTCAGAAATATGATCGAGGGCATCATGGAGAACAATGAGGTGATCGGTCCAAAATCTAGAGATCGGGACACAAAAGGAGCCAAAATTTACAGGTTCTTAAAGCTCAATTCCTTTGATGAACTTGAGATGGACTATACACGGTCATATTCCTCGCCCAAAAACTATTTTTTGCCATTTAAGGAAGATCTCGCCACATACGATCTGCGAGACACGGGCTGGGAACAGGAGATCCGCTATACTATTCACCCGCGCATAATCGTCGGTATGCGTGCGTGCGATATCAATGCATTACTAAAACTCGACCAGGTCATGCTGAAAAGCCAATATCCTAACCCTTATTATTCTGCGAGACGGCGTAACACCGTAATTATAGGGCTTGATCACGAGCCATTGGAGGATTGTTTTTGCCGGTCCATGAATACTGACACTGCCTTTCATGGTTTTGACCTCTTTATGACTGATATCGGAGAAAAATATTTTGTGGCTATCAACTCCGATACCGGCTATATGATCTTGAACCGTTTCGATTCCTGTGAAGTAGGAGAAGAAGATCAGCTACTCTACAAGGAAGTAAGAGGTCGGATTGAATCAAAGTTCAAGACTCAAGTCGATATAACCATAGTGCCGGAACTGATGGACCTGGAATTTGAGTCAGATGTCTGGAAAAGGTGGGGAGATAAGTGCCTGAGTTGCGGGAGTTGCGCTATGGTCTGCCCAACCTGCTATTGCTATGGCATAGAAGAGGACATCGATCTGAATTTTGACAAGGCAACAAAGAGAAGGTTTTTGTACTCGTGCAATCTCCTTGATTTTGCCACCGTAGCCGGAGGGCACAATTTTCGTCCGGAAGCGCATATTCGTTTGAAATATCGTTACTATCATCAGTTCAGGGGATTTGTGGAAGCCTTTAATCAATCCCTTTGCGTGGGATGCAACCGATGCGGCAAGGCATGTCTGGCAGGAATCAGTCCCAAAGCAGTAATCGATGATTTAATCGGGACGGAAAAACGATGAGACTGAAGATACCGCAATATGATATCAATCAGGAGCCCTCTATGTCGAAGCCTCCGGATTTTAACCGACAAACTATTCTGATGCAGTCGGAAAGGGGCTTCAAGTCCGAGATTATAGCTGCCATACCTTTAACAGCAAAGGAAAAACTCTTTCATATAAGGATATGTGACCCCTGCGAAAGGGAAAACTTTACATTTCTTCCCGGCCAATTCATTATGATTGAGCTGCCGGGATGCGGAGAAATACCCATATCGATTTCAAGCTCTACCTCAAATAAGGAGTTCCTTGCGCTTTGCATTAGAAATGTTGGCAAGGTTACGGGCATGCTCCACAGATTGAAAGCAGGTGCAATTGTGGGAATCAGAGGTCCGTTTGGAACTCACTTCCCCATGGAAAAGATGACAGGATATAATGTGCTTTTGATGGCCGGCGGACTGGGCATCGCTCCACTCCGTGCCCCAATATACTGGGCAAATAATCATCGATCTGATTATAAGGATATAATAATCCTATATGGTGCCAAAGAACCAGAGCAGATATTGTTCGGTTACCAGTTTGAAGAATGGCGTACAATATACAATTTGAATATTCTAACCATTGTTCAGAAAGCAGATAAAAGGTGGCCCGGAAGAAAGGGTATAATTACTGACCTTTTTGGTGATATACATATCGAACCTGATAACACCTTTGCAATCGTTTGCGGGCCTCCAGTGATGTTCAAATTCGTATGTGCTCATCTCAGCACCTTAGGGCTTCCACGACAGCGGATGTTTGTTTCATTGGAACGAAGGATGCACTGCGGCATGGGAAAGTGCTGCCGATGCAATGTCGGTTCCACCTTCACATGTTTGGATGGGCCGGTGTTTGATTACTGGACGGTAATGAATCTTAAAGAAGCGATATAGACAACAACAATGAAATACTTAGGTATTACTCTTGAAAGACCAAAGATAGGAGTCTTTGGTTTTACCGGCTGCGAGGGATGCCAGCTCCAGATAGCTAACAAAGAAGAGACCCTAAAAAACCTGTTTAACTCGATAGAGGTAGTAAACTTTCGGGAAATATCTTCTGATGGGTGTGATGATTATGATGTTGCCTTTGTGGAGGGAAGCATTACCACGGAAAGCGAAGTAACGAGACTCCAAAAAATCCGTAACCAGGCGAAGATCCTTGTAGCAATAGGGGCATGCGCTTGCCTGGGGGGAGTGAATAATCTGAAGAGCCGATTTCCTCTGTCGGATGTGGTGAAAGAGGTCTACGGCATGCATCCAGTAGATACTGGACCGGTCAGGAGATTGCAGGATGTAGTTTCTGTGGATATTGACTTGCCGGGATGTCCCATTTCAAAGTCTGAATTTGAATGGCTGGTACGCAATCTTGTGCTCGGGATAAAACCACAATTTCCCCAATATCCGGTCTGCGTCGAATGTAAGCAACAGCTCAATTCCTGTGTATTTGATATGGGTATGATGTGTCTTGGGCCTGTTACACGAGGTGGCTGCAATGCCATCTGTCCCAGAAATCGATTTGGTTGCTGGGGGTGCAGGGGGCATTCGGAAGAGGCAAATTTTGAATCCCTTATGAGGATACTCAGAGAACGAGGATTTGAAGACGAACATATTAGTGAGAGAATTAATTTTTTCAATGCATTCAATGGAATTTTATAACAACAACTGAGTTTGAAATAATGGACGTGAAGATAGGAAAACCGATCAACATAGCGATTGATGATCTGACCCGGGTCGAGGGGCATGGAAACATCAAGATACGTATTGAAAATGGGAAGCTTGCTGAATGTGTCTGGGAAGTGGTAGAAACACCAAGATTTTTTGAGGTTATGTTCAAAGGGCTTTCCATTGAAATGGTACCACTTCTTGCCGCGCGGATCTGCGGAATCTGTTCCATTTCACATGCACTGGCAAGCGCCAGAGCCATAGAACGAGCATTAGAAATCGAAGTCCCGGGGCCCGCGCAGAAGGCAAGGCTCCTTGCAAAGCATGCCGAGACCCTGCAAAGTCATGCCCTTCATCTCTTTTTTCTGGTTGCACCGGATTTTTTAAATGCACACAGTGTAATTCCGATTATGGAAACGCATCCTCATGTTGTGGAGACCGCAACCCGAATCAGGGGATTTGCCAACATGGCCTCTGATCTCTTTGGAGGAAGAACAACACATCCAATGGTCATCAAAGTCGGCGGTTTGACACAAATCCCTCGTAAAAGACAGTTAAAAGCATTGGCCAAAGATCTCGATGCAACCATACCGTACCTGTCGGATGCTTTTGATCTTTTTAAGACCTTCACAATGCCTGATTTTATAAGAGAAACCGAATTTGTCTCGCTAAAGGGCAAAAGAGAATATCCATTTATTGGGGGAGACCTTGTTTCAAGCGATGGGGTAGTTAAAAAGGAAGATGATTACCTTGCTATGACGAACGAATATTTTGTTGACTTTTCAAACTCAAAATTCAGCAGGTTAAGCAGAGAATCATTTTCAGTAGGCGCCCTTGCAAGGTTTAACAACAACTATGAGCTTTTGCACCCAAAAGCGAAAGAAGCGGCTGCGGAACTGAATTTGAAACCCGGGGTTCATAACCCCTTCTTTCATAATCTGGCTCAACTGGTGGAGTGCGTACATGTTATGTATGAGTCAAAGGAGATGATCACAGCATTGATCGACTCAGATATAACTCAGCATGAAACACCTTACAGGATTAAAAGAGGTGAAGGAGTCGGAGCTGTTGAGGCACCCAGAGGAATACTTTATCATCATTACAGAATCAACGAAGCAGGAAAAATCGAAAGGTCGGATTGTGTGATTCCTACTGGCCAGAATCATGCCAATATTTATTACGACTTGCATAAACTGGTAGAGAAGTTAATAGCAGATGGGAAGGAAGAAGAGATCAGCCGCCTTGCCCAGATGCTGGTCAGAGCTTATGACCCGTGCATTTCGTGCTCTGTTCATTAAACAGAGTGTTCTAGTGTTTCAAACCGATTAGCAAGAATATTGCTAATATGCGGAACGCAATTTTGAGGATTGCCATAGTTGATCAAAGTAAATCGGCGCACATTTCCCCAAATGAACCAAGATCTTCACAGACATAAATACCGCTTTTTTTCATTGCGGTAATTTTTGCTCTGGCTGTACCGCTGCTGCCGCTGATAATTGCGCCCGCATGTCCCATACGCCTTCCAGGAGGTGCAGTTAAACCCGCAATAAATCCGACAACCTTTTTTGTTACATGCTTTTTGATAAATTCCGCTGCTTCTTCTTCTGCGCTGCCGCCTATTTCACCGACCATAACGATTCCCTCGGTGTCGGAGTCTTTTTCAAAAGCTTCAAGGCAGTCAATAAAGCTTGTTCCATTTATAGGATCGCCGCCAATTCCTATACAGGTAGTTTGGCCAAGGCCATGCAGGCTTAGCTGATTTACTACTTCATAAGTCAGGGTGCCGGAGCGGGATACAACACCTATGGGGCCGCCTGTTTTGTGTATATGTCCTGGCATGATGCCGACCTTGCACTGGCCGGGTGTGATGATTCCGGGGCAGTTGGGGCCGATGAGGCGGGACTTTGTGTTTTTTATATAATTTTTGATTTTAATCATGTCCATAACCGGAATACCTTCAGTTATAGCAACAATTAAATCTATTCCAGACTCCACTGCTTCAAGAATAGCATCTGCTGCAAAAGCCGGCGGCACAAAGATCATGCTGCAGTTTGCACCTGTATTTTTCATGGCTTCTTTGACGGTATTAAATACAGGCACATCGCCCATTTTCTGGCCGCCCTTGCCGGGAGTTACTCCTGCCACAACATTTGTACCATATTCAATGCATTTTTGAGTATGAAACCGGCCTTCTTTTCCTGTTATTCCCTGGACCAGTAATCGTGTGTTATTATCAACAAATATGCTCATGTATATTTATAATCTGCACTACTTTTTGGGCAGCCTCTTTCAAGTCATTAGCTACAATAAAATTAAGGCCTGATTCAGAAAGGATTCTGCGGCCCTCTTCAACATTTGTTCCTTCCATGCGAACTACCACAGGGATTTTTGTGCCGGCCTTGCTTGCAGCCTGTACAACCCCTTTTGCCAGCATATCACAGCGAAGGATTCCGCCGAAAATGTTTATCAGAATTGCTTTAACTTTATTATCTTCGAGTATAATCCGAAATCCGTTTTCCACCATTTCGGCATTGGCTGCGCCACCCACATCCAGAAAATTTGCAGGTTCAGCACCATATAGTTTAATTAAATCCATAGTTGCCATCGCCAGGCCGGCGCCATTTACCATATTGCCGACATTTCCGCCCAGCTTAATGTAATTGAGGTTGAATTTGGATGCCTCAATTTCTATGGGGTCTTCTTCATCAAGATCTCTGTATTTAAGGATGTCTTTGTGACGAAAAAGGGCATTGTCATCAAGGTTAATTTTTGCATCCAGCGCTACGATATTTTCATCTGCTGTTATTGCAAGGGGGTTTATCTCTGCGAGCGCGCAGTCATAATCCATAAAAAGTCTGTAAAGATTTATTAATATTGTAATGAATTTTTTGGCCAAATTGGGTGAAAGTTGTAGGCCAAAGGCTGCCTGGCGGCAGTGATACGGCTGGATGCCTAAAAGGGGATTAATGTAAACCTTGATTATTTTTTCAGGTGTAATTGAAGCAAGTTCTTCAATATCCATTCCACCGGCTTCACTTGCAATTATAGCTATCTTTTCAGTTGTTCTGTCTGGAATGATGCTAAGATAAAGCTCTTTTTCTATTTTTAACGCTTTTTCAACCAGCACCTTTTTTACTATTTTACCTTCAGGCCCTGTCTGGTGAGTGATTAAGGGCGAGCCTATAATGCTTTCCGTTATGCTCGCAACTTCATCAAAAGAATTTGCAAGCTTTATGCCTCCTCCTTTGCCGCGTCCTCCGGCATGAATCTGGCTTTTAATTAGAATCGGGAAATCGCCTATATCGCCGGCAATTTTTTGGGCTTCAACAGAGTTAAAGGCAATGCCTCCATCAGGGATCGGAATTGTGTATTTTTCGAATAATTCTTTTGCCTGATATTCGTGGATTTTCATTAAACATTATCCAATGACGCAAAGAACGTCATTTCTGGCAACCGGGTCTCCGCTGGCAAAATTGATGGATTTAATAATGCCGCCGGCGGGAGACGGCAGAGCATTTTCCATCTTCATAGCTTCCAGAATTACAACTATCTCTCCAGTATTTACTGAATCGCCCACCTGTTTTTTATAACTGACTATTATGCCTGGCATGGGAGATTTAAGCGGTGTTCCTTGGGTATCGCTTTCCATCTTTTTGGATGCTGTAATTACGGGTTTTGCAGGTTCTGCCGGCTTTTCAGGGGTCGGCTGGGCTGCCTGCGGTTGTGGGGCGGCCGTTGGAGCAAAGGCTACAGGCCCTTGAGCCTGCATCTGACGTTGTGCCTGCTGGATATAGCTTACAATTGGAGATCCTCCTATTTCCTCGACTCCGACTTCAAAGTATTCATCATCTACAAATACATTAAATTTTCTTAAGTTATTGCCTTTCGAAGGAACCTCTTTTTCTTTCTTTTCAACAAGTTTTCCTGCTAAGGCCTTTTTAATAAGCTCCTGTTCAGCCTTGACGTCTTCCAAAGTTCTGGGTTTTACTTTTTCTGGAGGTTCTTCCTTGCCATATTTCCATTTAAGAAATCTTTTTCCGGTAACAGGGTATAGCGCATAAATAAGAACATCTTCCAGGTCTGCGGCTAAACCCTTTACATCTTCTTTTGCTTTATCAAGTTCGGGTTCTAAAACCTCTGCAGGTCTGCAGGTAATAGGCTTTTCTCCCCTTGGGTAGTCTTTTAAGGCTTTTTTCCGGACTTCCGGGTTGACCGGCGCAGGTGTCTTCCCATAAAGACCATAGCACAGGTCTCTTACTTGGGCTGTTATCATTTTATAACGTTCTTTTTCATCATCAAATAAAACATTATTAATTGACTGTGTTGCAACAATCTGGCTCATAGGGGTAACAAGGGGGACCTGGCCAAGGTCTTTTCTGACTTTGGGGAGCTCAGCATATACTTTATCCAACTTGTCGAGAGCATCCATTTCTCTTAACTGGTTTACCAGATTGGACAGCATGCCTCCCGGTGTTTGATGTACAAGAACATTTATATCAATAATCGAGACTTTTGTTTCATCCAGTAAATATCGGTATTTAGGTATAATATCTTTTTCCAGGATTTCATTAATTTCTGCCAGTGCTTTGATATCAAAGCCCGTATCCCTGTTTGTTCCCATAAGTGTCATAACAAGAGGCTCGAGCGCAGGATGTGAAGTGCGGAATCCATAAGGAGACATGCATGTGTCTAAAATATCTACACCAGCTTCAACCGCCTTTAAATGGGTCATTGAAGCCATGCCGGAGGTAAAGTGGCTGTGAAGGTGGAGAGGCACAGATACAACATCCTTAAGGGCTTTAACAAGGGCATATGCATCATAGGGGGCCATCAAACCAGCCATATCCTTAATACAGATACTATTTGCCTCCATTGCTTCAAGCTCTTTTGCCTTTTTTACATAATATTCAAGGTTATATACCTCTCCGCCCAGGCGTCTTTCTGTCAGCGAATAGCAGATACAGCCCTGAAAATGTTTTCCGCATTCTTTAATAACAGGAACCACTGTCTCAAAATTTCTGTAGTCGTTTAATGCATCAAATGTCCTGAATATATCAATACCGTTATGAGCGGCTCTTTCAACAAAGGCCTTGGCAACATCATCAGCATAGTTTCTGTACCCGACAAGATTCTGTCCCCTGAGGAGCATTGAGAAACGGGTTTTTTTGATAT
Organism: Desulfobacteraceae bacterium; assembly: GCA_013792055.1. Taxonomy (GTDB): domain Bacteria; phylum Desulfobacterota; class Desulfobacteria; order Desulfobacterales; family ETH-SRB1; genus B13-G4. Next base: position 7,208 of record VMSQ01000280.1, on the reverse strand, counting down.
ATCTTTTTAAAGTTCTTATTCTTTCCCAGGGGTCTTCGTTTAAAAATCTGTGCATCGCGTCAAATGTTGCGCCGCCCCAGGTTTCTAAAGCCCAGAACCCGACTTCGTCCATCATTTCGGCAACAGGGATCATGTCTTCAGTTCGTCCCCTGGTGGCAAATAATGACTGATGACCGTCGCGAAAGCTCAGATCCTGTATTTTAAGAGGATTTTCCGCTTTTGGTCTTTCTCCGCTGAAATCCATTGTGGTAATTTTTACTTGATTATGATCGCTCATATTTAAAGAACTCCTATTAGTATTGGTCGAGTGGTTGACTACTCGACTACTTCATGAATCTTGCTCCATGAAATGCTTTCATCTGCATAAGATTGCGCATCTGCATTTGTGCCTGTCTGCCACTCAGGCCCCACAGCCCGAGTTTGACTGAAGGGGCGTGCGCGGCTGCCGGAGATGGCTGTGTATATATTATTTCTTCCTCTTGCTGTATATATCTTGTTACTGCTGATATTGCAGCAGCTATTTTTTTTTTATTTTCATCCACATTTATTCTCCATGATAAATAGCGCCTGAACGGAAATTCATGTTCAGGCAAAATTCGAATACCCGCCTGCCATGCAACATGATCATGGACAGAATAATAACCTGGGCATAGTGTATATTTTTCGTGACCGCGATGCATCCCAGCACAGGCATTGCGGGCAGGTCGAAATCCGAAATCTGAAACAAATCCGAATACCAAATCAGAAAATGACCAAAACTAAGCAATTGGAAATCGGTGGTTTTTATTATTAGAGCATTTGTGTTTTTATCATTGTTTCGACCAATCTTATAAAATGGGCGTGCTTCGGATTTCGAATTTATGACCGAAAAATAGGAGATTTTCGGGCAGCCATTACATGGGAATGTTACCATGTTTTTTAGGAGGCCTGAACTCTCTTTTGCTGCACATTATTTCCAGGGCATCGATCAGGCGGGGTCTTGTTTCGCTCGGAACAATTACAGCATCAATGTAGCCCCTGTTTGCCGCACAATAAGGATTTGAAAATAGCTCCTCGTATTCTTTGATTTTTTCTTTTCGCTTTGCAGCTTGGTCATCACTTCCTTTTATTTCTTTTCTGTGAATTATATTTGCGGCGCCCTCTGCTCCCATTACTGCGATTTGTGCACTGGGCCAGGCAAAAGCCATGTCTGCGCCAAGATGTTTTGATGACATTGCAATATAGGCTCCACCATAGTCTTTTCGGGTAATTAGAAGTATTTTCGGCACGGTTGCCTCTGAATAGCACCATAAAAGTTTTGCGCCGTGGCGAATAATTCCTCCCCATTCCTGCTGGCTTCCGGGCATATAACCTGGAACATCGGCTATTGTAAGAATCGGAATATTAAAAGAATCGCAGAAGCGTATAAAGCGAGTTGCTTTGTCAGACGCATTAATATCCAGGCAACCGGCAAGAACCATTGGCTGATTTGCAATGATACCTATGCTTTTTCCGTTAAGCCTTGCAAAACATACGATTATATTGGGCGCAAAGAATTCGTGAGGCTCAAAGAACTCTCCCTTGTCAACAATTGAACTTATTACGTCCTTCATGTCATAAGCTTGATTCGGATTGTCTGGAATAATTGTGTCAAGTGCCGCATCTGTCCGTTTGGGATCATCTTCAGGAATAATATCTTCCGGATCTTCCATATTGTTGGAAGGCAAATATGATAGGAGCCTTTTTATCTGGTTTATGGCATCTTCATCGTTTTCACAGGCAAAATGAGCCACACCGCTTTTTTCATTATGAGTCATAGCTCCCCCGAGATCTTCGAAGGAAATTTGTTCTCCTGTCACAGCCTTGATAACTTCCGGGCCGGTAATAAACATATAGCTGCTTTTCTTAACCATGAACACCCAGTCGGTCATAGCTGGTGAATAGACTGCTCCACCTGCGGTCGGCCCCATTATCGCTGAGATCTGTGGAATAACTCCAGAAGATGCTGAGTTGCGGAAAAAGATCTCTCCATAGCCTGAAAGAGCATCAACTCCTTCCTGTATCCTTGCTCCTCCGGAGTCGTTTATGCCGACAACTGGTACTCCGGCCTTTAATGCAAGATCCATAACCTTGCAGATTTTTTTTGCATGCATTTCGCCGAGGCTGCCGGCCCTGGAGGTAAAATCCTGGGAAAATGCGAATACAGGTCTGCCTTCAACAAGGCCGTGGCCCGTTATAACACCGTCTGATGGAATTTCGGTCTTTTCCATGTTGAAATTTACGCACCGGTGTTTAACGAACATGTCGATTTCCCGAAATGTTCCTGTATCAAATAACAGATTTAATCTTTCCCGGGCAGTCAGGTTTCCTTTTTCGTGCTGTTTTTCGACCATCTTTTCGCCGCCCATTTCCATGAGCTTTGCTTCCCGGTCCTTTAGATCTTTTATCTTATCTTCTACTATACCCATTATTACATTTCCTTAAACTTTGACAGCTTAGTAAAAAGTCAATTTTTACGAAGTCATTCATTATTAAAATTATCTGAATTTTTCAATTGCTCTCCTGAACCCCGGAATGGAGTTTATAATAGTAGCATCATCCACACAAAAAGCTATTCTAAAATGACCCGGGCCGCCGAAACCGCTGCCCGGCACTACAAGAATCAATTCATCCAGCAGAGCTTTTACAAATTTTACGTCGTCAGGAACAGGAGATTTAGGGAAAAGATAAAAGGCTCCTGATGGCCTGACAAATTCATAACCGCATTCCGCGAGGTTATTACAGAGGATGTCTCTTTTCCTTTTATATTCAGATATAGCAACGCTTGCCCCCTGTATTGAAGCTATTATCTGCTGCATAAGAGCAGGAGCATTGACAAACCCCAGAATTCTATTGGCAAGAGTCATTCCGCTGATAAGATTTTCTTTAAAAACAGCCTTTGGATTAACTGCAATATATCCTATACGCTCGCCAGGTATGGAGATATCCTTGGAATAAGAAGTAGCAATTATGCTTTCCCTATAACAGTTAAATATACTTGGAACTTTAACCCCATCATAGACAATTTTTCGGTATGGCTCATCGGAAACAAGATAAATAGTTCTGCCTGTCTTTTTTCCTTTGTCATTTAATACAGTCCCAAGTTCAATTAGACTTTCTTTGCTGTATATCCGGCCGGTCGGATTGTTAGGAGAATTTATCAGTACCGCCTTTGTGTTACTATTAATGGCAGATGAAATTGCATCTATATCCAGACTGAAATCAGTCTTTGTCGGTACTGGCTTTAATATTCCGCCATGATTATCAGCATAAAACTTGTATTCAACAAAATAAGGGGAGGGAGTAATAACCTCATCACCAGGATCTAATATTGTTTTTAGAATAACATTAAGAGCGCCTGCTGCGCCACAGGTCATTATTATTTCACTTTCAGAGACCTCTGCCTGCTGTTCCACTGAAACATAGGCGGCTACCGATTTGCGAACATAAGGAAAACCAGCGTTGGGCATATAAGCGTGCTTCCCCTTCACAGAGGAGCCGGCGCTGTCTATCAGGCTATCCCTGAAACTTTTCGGAGGGTTAAGGTTTGGGTTTCCAAGACTGAAGTCATATATATTGTCGGGGCCATGCTCTGCCTTAAGGCGCGCACCCTCTTCAAACATTCTGCGTATCCATGAAGATTCGGACAGCGCAGCCTCAATCTTTTTTGCTATCGTCATAATAACGGCATTCTTATTAGATAGTTCACGGTTGTCAGTTCACGGGTCACAGTTTTTTCAATAAACTATGTAACGACTAAAGCATTTTAACCGTTAACTGTAAACTGTTAACCGTGAACGGTTATTCCACAGATTCAACAGACTTGATTTCAGGAATTGCCTTTTTCATAATTTCTTCAATTCCGTTTTTAATCGTCATTTGAGACATGGGACACCCTGAACAGGCACCTTTCAAACGCAATTTAACCACGCCGTCAACCACATCCACGAGTTCCGCATCTCCTCCATGAGACTGCAGCGAAGGCCTTATTTTTTCCATAATTTCCAGAACTTTTTCTTTCATGATGTTACTCTCCTTACTTTTTATTTTTATAGTAGTTTACCACGGATCTTCACGGAATTACAGTGAATTATCGTAACTGTTCAGGTTGTTAGGTTCACGGTTCACGGTTCACGGTTCACGGTTGGTTGTCTCGTTCAATTTTTATCGCTCTCTAACCTTGATGAACTCGTAAAAAGTCGTCACTCCGGTGAAAACCGGAGTCCAGATAGTCTGCAACTGCTTGAAAGGACTGGATTCCGGCTTTCGCCGGAATGACGGGAAACGGTATTTTTAGACTTTTTACGAGTTCATCAACCTTGAACCGTGAACACTGGAACTGTGAACCTGAGTAGTTACATTTACTCATTGTTTACAATTTTCAGTGAAACTCCGTGTTATTCTGTGGTGAACTTTTAAAATTTTTTCTGAAAGTATCAAACTCGTTGTTTAATATCGCTTCCCTTATTTTTTTCATGAAGCTTATATAATAATGAATATTATGAATTGTATTCAAACGATAGGAAAGCAGCTCTTTTGCCATGTACAGGTGGCGCAAATAGGCTTTTGAGTAATTACGGCAGGTATAACATGTGCATCCTTCTTCCACAGGATCGGTGTCATGCCTGAAGCGTGAGTTGCTGATATTTATTGTGCCGTGTTTTGTGAACATCTGGCCGTTTCTGGCGTTTCTTGTTGGGATAACACAGTCAAACATATCTGCGCCGAGAGAAACAAGCTCTATGAGATCTTCAGGCGTTCCTGTTCCCATTACATATTTTGGTTTTGTATCCGGCAGATTAGGAAGTGTAAATTCTGCAATATCATACATTATATCTTTAGGTTCCCCGACACTCAATCCGCCGACTGCATAGCCATTGAAACCGATTTCTACCATCTCTTCAATAGAGATTTTGCGAAGATCCTTGAACATGCCTCCTTGAATTATTCCGAAAAGTAAATTTTGAGCATGTTTGTTTTCATCCCAAACTTTTTTACATCTTTTTGCCCATGCTGAAGTTAGTTTTACCGAGTCTTTTGCTTCTTTTTTACTTGCTGGATAGGCAATACAATTATCCAGGCACATCATTATATCTGAATTGAGGCAGATCTGTATCTCAACTGCCTTTTCAGGGGTCAATAAATGCCTTGAGCCGTCGATGTGGGACTGAAAGGTAACACCTTCTTCATTTATTTTTGTAAGCTTTGCAAGCGAAAAGACCTGGAATCCGCCGCTGTCGGTCAGGATAGGCCTGTGCCAGTTTGTAAATCCGTGAAGGCCGGAGAACAGGTTTATCACTTCACATCCCGGCCTTAAATACAGATGGTATGTGTTGCCAAGGATTATTTGAGTCCCGGTTTCCAGCAGTTCTTCAGGGGACAATGACTTTACTGTCGCAAGGGTTCCAACCGGCATAAATACAGGGGTTTCAACAACACCATGACGAGTATGAAGTAATCCTGCCCTTGCCCTTGTTTTTTTGCAGTTCGCAACTACATTGAAATTGGTCATATTTCCAGACCTTGTAAGATTTAGTTTTTTGTCGCCCACAAACCCTGAACCCCGAACCATTAAGCTATAGACTTTCAGATAATTAATTTCACAAGGCCAGAAGGAGGAAGGCGTATTAGTTATACGTCGACGACTGATAACACAGTGAAATTAATTATCTGAAAGTCTATACTATGCAATAAACATGGCATCGCCATAGCTGTAAAACCTGTACCTTTTTTTAATTGCTTCCCTGTAAGCATTAAGAATATTTTCGTGGCCCGCAAACGCTGATACAAGCATTAGAAGTGTCGACTTCGGCAGGTGAAAATTTGTAATCATTGCATCTATAACTTTGAACTTGTATCCGGGATATATGAATAGATCGCAATTTCCGCTTTTGTTTAAAATATTTCCATTAGTATCAGATAGATATTCCAATGTTCGAACGCAAGTCGTTCCAACAGCTATGATCCGTTTCCCATTCGCTTTTGCGTTATTTATAATTTCTGCGCTTTTTTCAGGAACTGTACACCATTCAGAATGGATTTTGTGATTCCTTATATCTGAAACTCTTACAGGCAAAAAAGTACCATATCCCACGTGCAGTGTAATTTCAACTATCTTGATATCTTTTAATTTTAGTTTTTCAATGAGTTTTTTCGTAAAATGAAATCCTGCTGTGGGTGCTGCAATAGCGCCTTTTTGAGAGGCGTAAACTGTTTGATAGGTTTTTTTGTCATCGCAGGCGATATTATCTTTATCCCGCCTTATGTAAGGAGGAAGGGGAACCTTGCCAATCCGGTAAAGAAATTCTTCAAAATCACCTTTGCAGGTAAATTTTACCGAATAAATCCCATCGCGAGAGTTTATTACTTCAGCTTTCAATCCCTGATCAAAAAAAATAGTTGTGCCCTGCCTTGCGCGTTTTGAAGTTTTTATCAGGCACTCATATACAAAAGTGTTCTCATCTTTTTTTTTGTTATAGCCTTTGGTGTAGTCAAGAATAAGTATTTCCGCTTTTCCGCCCGTATCTTTTTTCCCGATTAGTCTTCCCGGAACGACCTCAGTGTTGTTAACAACCAGTATGTCGGATGGTAAAAGGAAATCACAAATCTCATAGAATTTATGATGAGACATCCCGCCTGTTTCCCGCTGCAAAAATAGGAGCCTTGATTGGTCCCTCTTTTCAATCGGTTTTTGAGCTATAAGTTCCTTTGGGAGTTCGTAATTATAGTCAGTTATTGAAAACACGATTCCTAACCTTTTCCTAAATAAACCAGAAACAGTCCCATCAGCATGATTATAAAACCGAATTTTCGTAATGCTTCATCAGGCATTTCAAAAATTTTTTGCATCCATAACTTCATTTTTTCAGGAAAAGCAAAGTACGGCAGTCCCTCTATGATCATCACCATCCCGAGTACGCATAAAAAAAATTCCATGTTTATCCTCTTGCACAGAAATTGTAAAAATTTTCTATAAACATCATGCAGTATGTTTTGTCAAAATAAAATACTCGAATTTCGCACCCCTTCTATGCAGCAAAAGCTTTAAGGGGCAGGTATTAGATAGTTTTTTTAAAAAGCAAAATATGTTCACTCTGGCTTTGGCAACGGCACCCCGCCCGCCTCGCCTGAGCGAGAGCGATGGCGGGCAGGCATACCCACCCCGCCCGCCTCGCGTTGCGAAGCATTGC
>VMSQ01000093.1 GCA_013792055.1 Desulfobacteraceae bacterium | reverse complement strand
GATAATTACCTTTTTTACCCCGATATCAAGAAACATGCTTATTGTCTCTTTATCCCTTATTCCACCTCCAACCTGAATATGGGCGTCAACACTTTCAACTATTTTTTTGATTGAATTAAAATTTTGAGGACTTTTTTTAAAGGCACCGTCAAGATCAATTACATGAATAATTTCAGCCCCTTGCGAATTCCATTTCTTTGCCATAGCCGCAGGATTATCAGAAAAGACTGTTTCTTCATCCATACGCCCCTGCATGAGTCTGACACATCTACCGTTTTTTATATCAACTGCTGGTATAATAATCATGGTTTTGGAAATGTCTGAAGCACATCTTCAAGACCTGAAGCTGCCATCTCTTCAGCGGTAATCCAGCTTCCCTTTCTTCTTAAAAATGTGCCGATCTTAAAAAGGTTTTCGAATAATGAACGCTGGGTTTCATCAAAATGACCTACCCACAATATGCTGCCTTTTGAAACATCTATAAGATGAATATCAAACGCAACGGAAGCAGGCGAATTAATTGCATACCGCGTCCCTACTCTATCCTTGAATCGATAAACATGCCCTACCAGTACTGCATCGGCATAAAGAGAACGCCCGATTTTAACTAACATATCACGTTCCGACAACTCTTTTTTATCTGCCGACAGCAAAACCGACATAGCCCCCTGAGCCTGACCTGGAGGTATAAGCTCAAAATCTTTACGGCTTTTAATTATAGAAATCAGGCGATCTGTAAGAACATCAAGTGTAACTATTTCCACATCTCCTGTAGAAAAAACATTGCCGCACAAAGGGCACCTGACATTAACATTTTTACCATATAAACCTGATAAATCTTTAAAAGGCAAAATCAATAATTTTTCTATACCGGATTTTGCTATGGGTGTTTCAGGAATAATTACATCGGATTTGCAGGCAGATAATAAAAAAATTAAAGCGATTATACCGATTCCAAGCAAGTCGCGCAGATTATCATGATGTGTTTTCTGTAACATAATTGAGAATTGAAGATTGAAGATTGAAGATTGAAGATTTGTGGTATCGCTTCGCTCTATCATTTTAAATGAACTACCCCCCGCAGCAAGCTTAGTTGAATTTAACCCAACAACTCACGCCTGTCTGCGTGCAGACACGCACAGGCAGAAAAATCTGTGTAACCTGTGGATTAAAATTGACAAACTCGTAAAAAGTCAAAAAACGTATTTTTTTGTCATTCCGGTGAAAGCCGGAATCCAGTATTTTCAGATAGTTGTAACTTCTATGGACTCCGGTTTTCACCGGAGTGACGACTTTTTACGAGTTCATCAAAATTGATAGAATTCCTTAAATATTCAATCTTCAATAATTATCCGATCACAATGTGCCCTTTGTAGAACGCACCTCTGTAATACGTTCATCAAAAGAAGTGGCTTGATCCAATGCCCTGCCGGCAGCCTTGAAAATTGATTCAATAATATGATGCTCGTTTTCGCCGTAGCTGATATTTATATGAAGATTCATTCCCCCCTTAGTAGAAAATGCCCTGAAAAATTCCTTCGCAAGAGAAAAATCAAACTTACCGCCCGCAGTTTTTAGATTTGGAATATTGAATACCAGATAAGGCCGCTTTGATAAATCAATAGCAACAGATGTCAAAGCATCATCCATCGGTGTTACAGAGGAGCCATACCTCTTTATTCCCCGTCTGTCACCAAGAGCTCTATCAAATGCATCTCCCAATACAAGCCCGACATCCTCAACAGTATGATGCAAATCTACATCAATATCTCCTCTGGCATTTATGGACATATCAAAAAAACCATGAACCGTAAAAAGCGTAAGCATATGATCAAAAAAGGGAATACCGGTTGAAATATCATGTCTGCCATTACCGTCTATATTAAGCTTTATACTGATATCTGTTTCTTTAGTCTTGCGGTCAACTTCTGATGTTCGTTCCATGCTCATATCTGCAATCCTTTTAGATCAATCAGTTTGCCTGTGCCACACCGATTGTATGCTATAATTAAGAAAAATGGAGATGAGGGGGATCGAACCCCTGGCCTCGGCATTGCGAACGCCGCGCTCTCCCAGCTGAGCTACATCCCCTGTATTTATAAAATTAACAAATTAAAAATAAACAGTCAATTTAAAAAGTTAGAAAAAGTTAGAATTTAAGTTATCCAGTATTTCTATATTTCGAGGACTTAAAAAAAATCCTTGCATTAACTCCTTAAAATGATCAAAATGTTCATTGATGGAAATAAATTTATAGGCAAAAATTATACTAAATAATACAAATAACTGATTGAAATCATGGATAATAATTTTATAATCAAAGATGCTATCAAGTGTAATAACGCAGACCAGGACAAGATAATCCCGCCGGAACAAACCGTTAATAGCTTTAAAGAAAAACTTAAAAAAATAGACCTCGATATTCTTGAAGATACTGTCAGAATCGATAATGGGAGACTGAATATCCCTGTTTATTTCAGTATTTGCGGTAATGATGCATATGCTTTAACCGGAACAAAAAAACAGATGGGCAAGGGTGGGACTCCCCAGCAGGCTGAAGCCAGTGCTGTAATGGAACTGGCTGAAAGATTCAGTTTCTTCAGCTTTCGCAATAATCCAGAAAATTTTTTGATTGAAAAATATCGTGACATAAAAGATAAAGCCATTCCATTTAAGATGATTGCACAATCTGTCAATGATGATTCCGATGATCTGGAAATTGCAGAAAAAATATTTAAAGATCTTCCTTTAAAATGGACAAAAGCATTCAATCTGACCCAGAATAGAGAGATGCTTATTCCATTTGAATGGTTCTTCACAATTAACGAGTTTAACGGCACATCTGCCGGCAACTGTGCTGAAGAAGCAATCTGTCAGGGTATGTGTGAGGTTGTTGAAAGGCATGTATCATCAATAATCAGTCATAAAAAATTGAAGGTACCTTTAATTAATGCAGATTCGGCAACAGATCCTATGACAGTTGAACTGATACAAAAGTACAGGAATGCGGGTATAAGAATATATATTTCTGATTTTTCACTCGACACAGGCATTCCTACTGTAGGTGTTCTGGCATATGATCCGCTGACATTTCCAAAAACCAGCGAAATCGTATGGACAGCAGGGACAACTCTTAATCCTCAAAAATCTTTAAACCGTGCCCTTACAGAAGTTGCTCAGCTCGCTGGTGATTTTAATACCAGCTCAAATTACGTCGCAAGCGGTCTTCCAAAGTTTAAAAAAATAGAGGACGCTGAATTTGTAATTAATTCAAAAAATAAGGTTAATATTAATAGCCTTCCTGACCTTTCTGATAATAATATAAAAGTTGAAATAGAAAGCTGTGTCTCCGCGCTTAAAGAAAAAGGCATGGAAGTAATTGTTATAAACACAATGAATCCCAAGTTGGGAATACCGGCCTTTTATACAATTATTCCCGGTGCACATTTCAGGGAAAGAGCCTTTGGGAACAGTATATGCATGTTCACTGCAAAGCTTATCGCTGAAACTATTGATCCAAAAACAGCTATAGGTAAACTTAAAAGAATCGAAGAGATTCTTCCAGACAAGTACTATATTAAATTCTATCTTGGATCATGCCACCTGGCCATGGATGATCTGGAAACCGCCATAGACTACTTTACAAGCTCGCTTGAACTTGAGCCAACAGAACAGGATATGCCCAGCATTTATTCTTATATGGGAGTCTGCTTGAAAGACATGGGTGAATACCGCAATGCCATTTCAGTACTTATGAAAGGCGAAAAGTTTGACAGCGATAGAACTGACATCTTTAATCTTATGGGTTTTTGTTATTTCAAACTTAAAGAACATGAACGGGCTATAGATTGTTTCAAAAAAGTTCTCCGAATTAATCCCGGCTCGGCCATAGACTATGCTAACATTGCCTCAAACTACCGTGAAATGGGCAAACTGGATAAGGCAATTCAATATTACGAAACCGCCTTAACTATTGATCCTGGGATAGATTTTGCAAGGTACAATCTGGAAAAACTTCTGACCGCCCACCGGGCATGAAAAGATACTAAGGAGATGTATTTATGGAAAAGCAAATATTCTTGATTCCAAACATTTCATGTGCTCACTGTGTCCTGTCCATAAAAAACAAATTAAGTGAATTGGAGGGTATTAATACAGTAGAAGGAAATGCTGATGAAAAAAGTATTACTGTTGCATGGGAACTGCCTGCGACGCTGGAAAAGATTAAAAATACCCTAAAAAAAATTAACTATCCCGCAGTATAACAACTGAGGTAACAGTTCAGGCACAAAGGCCTGTAAGTAGTCGGGTAGTTAACCACTCGACCATTTTCCCACTCGACCACTTGACCACTCGACCACTTAACCACTCGACCAATATTGAACGGACAATATTTATGATTGAACAGAAAATTACCTTGCCCGTAATCGGCATGACGTGTGCCAACTGCGCCATGAATATTGAAAAAAGTTTAAAAAAAGTTCACGGTGTTAAAAATGCGAATGTCAATTTTGCTGCTGAGCAAGCACTGGTTGAATATATTCCTTCTATTACTAGCATAAATGATATAATCTCTGCCATAACTAAAGCCGGCTACGGCGCAGTACATCCGGACGACCTTATAGATGTAGAAGATGCAGAGCAAGCTGCCAGAAAAGCCGAAATTAAGAGCCAGACCCGCAAGTTCGCTGTTGGTGTTTTGTTTGCCTTACCACTCTTTCTATTAAGCATGGGAAGAGATTTTAATCTAATTGGAATGTGGAGCCATCAAACTTGGGTCAACTGGCTATTCCTATTCTTAGCCACTCCTGTACAATTTTATACTGGATGGGACTTTTACACTGGAGGGTTCAAAAGTCTTAAAAACCGAAGCGCAAACATGGATGTGCTTGTTGCTATGGGCTCATCGGTTGCATATTTTTATTCTTTTGCCATTCTAATCTTTCATTCACCAGGCGATCATGTATATTTTGAAACATCTGCAGTTATCATAACCCTCATAAAACTGGGCAAAATGCTCGAGTCCAGAACCAAGGGCAAGACAGGCGGAGCTATCCGCAAACTAATCGGTCTCCGGCCCAAAACAGCTACCATCATAGAAAAAGGGGTAGAAAAAAAGATCTCCTTAAACCTGGTAAAAAAGGATGACACAGTTATTGTCCGTCCTGGAGAAAGGATCCCGGTTGACGGAATTGTAATCGAAGGAAAATCAGCAGTAGATGAATCAATGCTCAGCGGTGAGCCATTGCCCGTTGACAAGAAGGCCGGTGAACAAGTCGTTGCCGGATCAATTAACGGAGAAGGGCTATTAAAATTTAAGGCTACCCGCGTTGGCAAGGAAACGGCTCTCGCCCAAATTATAAAGCTGGTTCAAGAAGCACAGGGTAGCAAGGCGCCCATACAGGCTATCGCTGACCGAATAGCCGCAATATTTGTTCCAACAGTAATAATTATAGCATTATTTACCTTTGCATTGTGGTGGGGAATTACAGGAGAGTTCGTCACAGCCATAATTAGACTTGTGGCTGTACTTGTAATAGCCTGTCCATGCGCCTTAGGGCTCGCTACACCAACCGCAATAATGGCAGGCACAGGTAAAGGAGCTGAAAGGGGAGTTCTGTTTAAAAACAGCGAAGCACTGGAAATGACAACCAAACTCAATATTATTGTGCTGGACAAAACCGGAACTATTACAATGGGAAAACCCGCTGTAGTTGATGTTATACCCTTTAATCCTGGCTGCGAGACCGTTGAAAACCTGCTAAAATTAGGAGCCTCTGTTGAAAAAGGATCAGAACACCCACTTGGAAAAGCTATAGTAAATGAAGCAGAAAAAAGAGGTATTAATTTACTGGAACCCAAAGATTTCAAAGCCTCGGGCGGTCTTGGCGTTGAAGCAAGAATCAATGGCATCCCTGTATTATTAGGAAAACCTAAATGGCTCCAGGAAATGGGAATCAATATTGATAAAGCCAGGGACAAGATAGATTTCCTTCAATCTGAAGGTAAAACTGTAATGGTTCTCATACAGAACAGTGAATTGTGCGGCTTAATTGCGGTATCCGATACCCTGAAGCCGGAATCAAAAAAAGCGATTAGCCAGCTTCACAATCAAAATCTTTCTGTAGTAATGCTAACCGGTGACAATCTTCAAACAGCGCAAGCAATTGCTTCGGAAGTTAATATTGATAAAATTTTTGCGGAAGTACTTCCAGAAGAAAAATCATCGAAGATAAAAGAGCTCCAGAAGAAAAAAAACAAAGTAGGTATGGTAGGAGATGGTATAAATGATGCGCCTGCTCTTGCCCAGGCAGATGTTGGCTTAGCTATAGGAACAGGTACTGATGTGGCAATTGAAACAGCTGATGTAATTCTTTCAAGCGGCAGTTTAAACGGTGTCCTCAGCGCCATCAGTATCAGCAAGGCAACCATGAATACAGTCAGGCAGAATCTCTTCTTCGCCTTTTTTTATAACATAATGCTAATCCCAATTGCCGCAGGAATTCTTTATCCTTTTGATATATTTCCAAATTTCTTGAGGCAACTGCATCCTATACTCGCAGCCTTGGCCATGGCACTAAGCAGCATTTCCGTTGTAACGAACAGCCTTCGCCTTTATAATGCGAAAATTGACTAAGCAGTTAGCTTTTAGCAATTAGCCTTTAGCTTAAAAAATCAAACAGATAACACATTTAGCTAACAGCTAATGGCTAATGGCTTTTTTACAAATAAGCTGAAACTATTGCCGGCGTTAAAAAAAATACTTTTCGGACAGGCACTAATTGCGTGCAAGCAATTCTTTGGCAAGCTCAATATGATCAGATGAGCCATAGCTGCTCTTTCTGTAAAAAACTACAGGCTTGCCGACATCTGCGCTATCTGCAATAGTAGTGTTTATTCTGATAACCGTATCAAAAAGCAAACTCGAACATCTGTCATCATTTTTAAGCCTGTCCATTATACTCTGGCTGATCCTGGTTCTCCTGTCAAAAAATGTCGGAACGACTCCTGTAATCTTAAGATCAGGATTAATTTCTTCTTTTATTGCAAATATAGTATCAAAAAGTTCATCTAAAGCTGAATAAGAATAAGGTTGAGTTTGACATGGTACAAGGACTTCATTTGCAAAGGTTAGTACGTTTACTGTAAGAAGCGAAAGGCTCGGCGGTGTATCAATAAGTATAAAATCATACTCTCCTGCAATACCTTCAAGTGCTTCTTTTAACCTGTTTTCTCTTCCAACCACATCGACAAGTTCAACTTCAGCTCCTGCAAGATCTACATGAGAAGGAATCAAATCCAGCCCCTTCCATTTTGTCTTTAAAATAGCATCAGCTGCGTTATCAGACCTTTCTTTAATTAAGTCATATGTGGTAAGCGTTTCTTCATTAACATCAACGCCAAGACCCTTGGTCGCATTAAACTGTGGATCCATATCAACGATAAGAACTTTTTTCCCTTCAAGGGAAAGTGCTGCTCCAAGATTTATAACCATTACTGTTTTTCCTACCCCGCCCTTTTCATTTGCTACAGCAATAATTCTGGTATTATTAGCTCCCATCTTAAAAACCTCCTTTTAGCTTTTTTGAAAATTTATTTAACATAATATGTTGTAAAATTTAATATTTTATGTTACATATCTAAAAAAGGGGAAAGGAAAATATGTCAGAAAAACATCCTGAATGTCCGCTCTATAATCCATTAAATTGTAAAGAGTATTACAATCCTAAACTCTGTGCATTTGTAAGGAAAGACAAAGTCTGTCTTAAAAAAAAGAAACCAAAAGCAAAACCAAAAAAAATAGATGCTTAAAATATGAGACCTTTGCAAAACGCCCCTTTTTGCCCAATTTCGGCGTCAGACTCAAATTTTAAGCCTCGAAATACTCAATGTATTCCTGCATTTAAAATTTTCGCCCTCCTTGAACTTGAACAAAATTGAACATTTTTCAAAGGTCTCAATATCTGTGACAGTTCACGATTACTTTATCAGAAAATCAGGCATGACCCGCGGTGTCTGATAGAAGAAACGGATCTATACCTATCTTTCTTACCGTCTCATTCCACCTTGCATCAACCGGAATATCAAAAATAACATCCTCAAAAACAGGACATGTAAGCCATGCATTTTCCTTAATCTCTGATTCAAGTTGTCCAGGGCCCCAGCCGGCACACCCTAAAGAAATAATATATGATTTAGGCCCTATACCCATGGCTATTGCGTCTAAAATATCTCTGGTATTACTCATGGCGAGACAGGGGGTAACCATAAGGCAACCCTCCCAGTCAAAAGGATGGCCATGCAGCACAAATATTTCACCTATATGGACAGGTCCGCCTAAATGTATTATTATATTTTCTGCTTCAGGGATATAATTCATTTTAAGCTCATCAAAAATTATTTTCCCAGACAGATCAGAATGGACGCGGTTTACAATAATACCCACAGCCCCATCAGAATTATGCTCGGAAATACAAGTTACAGTATGGGAAAAATTCGGATCGTTAAGGGCCGGCATCGCTATTAGAAACTGTCCTTTAAGGTAAGACAGATCTTTATTTTCCATAGTTCCTCCCTAACTGCTCAGGTTATTAGGTTCACAGTTCACGGTTGGTTGTCTTACGTTCAATTTTCATTCCCGCCTGCCGTTGGCGGGCAAGGCTCTCCAACCTTGAACCCCTGGCCCAGACCTGGCTTTCCTGTCCCATTGGGTAGAAACGTCTATCGTAGCATTCAGTGCGATCGTGCCAAAAATGCATATCAAGTCGCGCCAAGGCAGGCGTGAACCCTTGAACTTTGAACCTGATTAGTTACCAAAATATTAAGCATCTTCACAATTTTCATTGAAATAATAATTTTTTCAATCTAATTTAGCTGTTAAAATATGTCCATAACTTTTTAATATTATATCATGAAAGAAGAATCAAACCATATTCCAGGAATGAGAAATGACGCTGTAAGCATCTTCCAAAAAGGCCTTCAGGCCGTTGAACCAGGCGCTGCTATAAAAAAATACTGCCGGCTTGAAGATAACCGCCTTTTTATCGGAGACAATGTTTACAATCTTTCAATCTATGGAAACCTCTTCGTAATCGGCGCAGGAAAAGCATCAGCGCCTATGGCTGCAGCTATAGAGGGCATTCTTGGGAAAAGAATAACAAAAGGAATTATTAATGTTAAATATAAACATGTGGTTCATCTTGACCGAATCAAATTGATAGAAGCTGGACATCCGGTCCCCGATAAAAATGGACAAAATGGTGCAAGTGCTATCCTTGACCTCGCGCTTTCCGCTGAAAAGAATGATCTGGTAATTTGTCTGATTTCAGGAGGAGGCTCTGCTCTACTTCCCTTGCCTTATGAAGGCCTGACATTAAAGGATAAGCAGGAAACCATAAAAGAACTTCTTTCTTGCGGTGCAAGTATTCATGAAATCAATGCAATACGAAAGCATACTTCCATGATAAAAGGCGGAAGGCTTGCGCTTGCGGCATATCCTGCCACTCTTGTTTCGCTTATACTTTCAGATGTAATAGGGGATGATCTTGATGTTATTTCATCAGGACCCACCGTAGCGGATTCAAGTACCTACTTAGACTGTATCGAAATTTTTGAAAAATACAATATTATAAAAAAACTGCCTGAAAATATTGTAAACCATATCAAAGCCGGTGTTTCACGAAAAATCCCCGAATCACCAAAAGCTGGAAACCCCGCTTTTGAAAAAACACACAATCTTGTAATAGGAAGTAATATCGAAGCCATGCTGGCCGCAAAGATCCACGCTGAACACTTGGGATACAACACCATTGTACTCTCTTCCATGATTGAAGGTGAAACCAGAGAGGTAGCGAAAGTTCATGGCGCAATAGCAAAAGAAATAATCAAAAACAACAATCCCCTCCCCCCTCCGGCGTGTATACTTTCAGGAGGTGAAACAACAGTGACTTTAAAGGGAAAGGGTCTTGGCGGTAGAAATCAGGAATTTTCTCTTGCCGCAGCAATAGAAATTGCGGGCATGGACAGCGTTGTTGTTTTAAGCGGAGGCACAGACGGCACAGATGGGCCTACTGATGCTGCAGGAGCAATAGCTGATAATAATACTCTAAAAAGAGCCGGAGATATGGGGATGGATCCTTACTCTTTTCTTGAAAACAATGATTCGTATAATTTTTTTAAGAAACTGGATGATCTGTTTATAACAGGCCCAACCAACACAAATGTCATGGACCTGAGGATAATCCTGGTGATCAGGGGTTAGTGGTCAGTGGATCGTGGATACATTTTCAAAAAGTTAAAGCATTCAATACGCGTAACTACTCAGGTTCACGGTTCAAGGGTTCAAGGTTAGAGAGCGATGAAGTTTGAATGGTAGCAAACACTACCTCGCTGTGGTTGAAGACTACATATCGACCGGCGAATTCAAAAAAGCAACCAACCGTGAACCGTGAACCGAACATCCTGATAGTTACCAATACGTTTATTTCAGCTGAAAGCATACAGGGACTCTGACCCACATCTCAACTTTTCCATTCCCTTTTATCGCGGGCTTAAATATCCACTCCCTGACAGATTCCTCCGCAGCACTGTCTAACACTTTATAACCACTGGACTTAAAAATTCTTAAGTCCCCTACCCTTCCGTTTCGGTCAACCAGTACCTCAAGGACTACCGTCCCCTGGAAGCCTCTTCTTCTGGCAATTAATGGATATTCAGGCGAGGGATTTTTATCATATATGGGTATGGCTTCCCTTGTAAGTTTAAGTTCTTGTGTACCTGAAACGTCCAGTGCTTGCTCAGCAGCGAAATCATCTGGTTTTTCCATTAATTCCGGCTCTATTTTGCCTGCTTTAGTATTAAGAGGAGACTTTTCAGTATTTTTTTGCCTTTTTGGTTTTGCTGCGCGTTTTTTTGATGTAATCTTGTTAACAACCGGTTTCAATTCCGCTTTTACCGGCTGTCTGGCAATCAATGTCATGGTCATAATTCGGGATTTTGACCTTCCTGAATATTTGCCACTTATCCAGTCAAATTCCATACACAGAAGAAGTCCATGTATTCCAACAGCCATTATCGCAGCAATCAGAATTCGTTTCACGGTTGCTGTTCAGCCTCCGATTGAAGAGAAATCCGGTTCAGGCCTGCTATTCTTATCTGGTCTAAAACTCGAAAGAGTTCCTGATATAAAAGGCTGTTATCAGCAAAAAGGAGAATGCCGGTATCCTTATCAATTTCAGCTTTTTTCTTTAAAAAAGCAGCCAGATTCTCAATTGAAATCTGTTTTTCATCAACATAAATCGTTCCATCTGTTCTCACTGTCACGGAT
>VMSQ01000151.1 GCA_013792055.1 Desulfobacteraceae bacterium | reverse complement strand
TAGGGATTCGTGACTATCGTGAGATCTTTTTCAAACCCTATCGCATCATTTATCGAATTGATAATGAAAATGTTTATGTATACCTCATTGTAGATGGTCGTCGTGACATGCAAACACTCCTCCAGCGAAGATTGCTGGGGGCGTTATAGACATTAGAATTAGAGTAAATATCCAACCCCGGACTAATGGCTATGAACCGCCCATGTCCCGTGTCAAGTAGCGACAGGTTGGGCAGCCACATTGTAGGAAAGTAATTTCAAGCTCGAATAGGCGGTTTGCGCTTCACGGAAGAGGATGTCCTATCTGTTCATTATGCCTGGCGAATTCCAAGTCAATCTGTTGGTGCAACATGAGGTGAGTTATTGCCAACTCTTTCTTAAATCGTTCCACAGTCTTCTTGTCACATTTTGTTAGCAGTGGAAACAAGTCTTCCATGCTATGCAATGTGGAGAAAGACTTGTCCAGGGAAACATATACCAGGACCTTCTTTTGTCTCTTCAGAAGGTTAATTATGTTGTTCAGTGTGCCTTTGCTTTTCGCGTCCCATATCATGAAACCACAGGAGGCTTCGTTGGCCATCTGTATGTCTTTAGTTGCATAGTAGTTAAAGTCTCTCTTAGCTCTTTGTGGTGATATGTTCCTTGTCTCCCAGTTGCCAATATTATTCCTACACGCACCGCCCATGCAGAAGACAATGACATTCTTATGGTGTTTACTGGCGAAGTACTTTTGCACGGATTTGTCTACGCCATTTGCATCTCCGACAACGACGGTGAAGCCCTTGTCAATAATGTTATCTAACCTACTTTGAATGGCCTGACTCAGTCTCGTTATTCTTCGGGAGCCGCCGATAAATACAGTCGTCATGATGCACTCTTTGTTCTGGTCAATGCCAAAGCATATACGTTTGCTGGTTTACTACTTGGATATAGCGCGCGCAGGCCATCGCATTGAGGGTCGCTCCAGAACGGTACAGGTCATCGAAAAGCAATACATCCCTATCTATGAAACTTGAAGCGTCAACTGTATAGGCATCTTCCAATAGTCGCAGCCTTTCGCTATAATCATACACGTTTTTCAGTTCAGGGGTATCTTTGATTTTGACGATATACTCGTTGCTCACCGCTATCTTCAACCGGTTGCCTACGCCGTTGAGCCTGTAGAATAAGTCCCTTCGCAAACCCTTGGATACCAATTGTTTTGAAATTGCTGACAATTGAATAAGATAAAATAGAATGACAACATTTTGTTAATTCTTATATATCAATAAGTTAAATAAGCATTTCGGCATTTTCACCTAACCGTGATTAGTAATCGATTTTGAATGTAAAACCACTAAATTAGGGCCACAGAACTTATTCTACAGCACTCAACCGGTTAGCTAACCTTCCGGCTGTGAAGCGCAGCGTAATAGCAGGTTGAGCGGGTGGTTAGCCTCCAAATAGACATTAAAGCTCCTTTATTGGAATTACTCGATAGCCTCCACTACTACGAGTAGTAATTGGGAACCTACCGACCACATATATCCCGACAAAAGGTGTTTTACATTTGACCAGCTGCTCTCGAAGTAACGCAGCAAGATCTTCGGCAGAAGTGACACCCGGCGGAACTTCGATGAGGAGCACGGCGTTGTCCCCGTAACGCTTCCTGGATTTTTCTGCGATTCGATCAGAAATTGCTGCCGATAGTGATTTGTTTGGATCAACGCCAGTCCAACGATCCGGGGCATCCTTTGCACCTCGGAAACCTTTCCATAAGAAAGCAGCATGTGCGTTATCGTAGTAGGCAGCGGTGATCTCAACAAGCAACTCAACTCCGTTTGAGGAATAGAGCAGATCAGGGGCACGATCTGGGCGGTCGGTGAAGCTATATTGAGAGCCTGTTTCGGTGTTGAGCCATTCAATGAAGCGGTCTCCAACACTCCTTTCGAATTCTTCCTGTATTGTGTCCATGATTAAGTAGGCTAACAATGATCAGTGGGAAAAAACGCGCAATATCGTGGAACGAAATCGCGCATTACGTGTCAGATGTTTTGCCAATATCGCAACCGTCTGTGAATAAGGATAAATGTTTGATGCAGATATCTTCAATTTTGAGGTGCCTATTATAGTAACGTATCTTAATTGAAAATTTCTGGCATCTCGGATGTGAGGTTGTGTAAACTTCAATATTTTGGAGTATATCCTAAATTTCTTATTTCTTGTCTTACTTGGTCGGCTTTTCCATCTTTGTTGCCATTTATTTTTAGATAATTATTAAAATCTGATATAGCTTGATCATAATTGCCTTTGTCAGCCCAGACGAGCCCTCGGTTGTAATAGGCAAAAGCGCGATTTGGATTTAATTCAATGGCTTTGTTATAATCTGATATAGCTTGATCATAATTGCTTTTGTTATACCATGCGAGCCCTCGGTTGTTATAAGCAAGATCGTCTCCTGGATTTAATTCAATAGCTTTATTAAAATCCGATATAGCCAACTCATAATTGCTTTTGATATGCCAGGCAAGCCCTCGGCTGTAATATGCTTTAGCGTCTCCCGGGTTTAATTCTATGGCTTTATTAAAATCCGATATGGCACGATCATAATTGCCTTTGATAGTCCATTCAAGCCCTCTGCGTATATAGGCTTTAGCGAGTCTTGGGTTTAATTCTATGGCTTTATTATAATCCGATATGGCACGATCATAATTGCCTTTGATAGCCCAGGCGACCCCTCGTCTGTAATAGGCAATAGCGTCTCCTGGGTTTAATTCTATGGCTTTATTATAATCCGATATGGCACGATCATAATTGCCTTTTTTTTCCCAGACAATCCCTCTGCCTATATAGGTTTTAGCGTCTCCCGGGTTTAATTCTATGGCTTTATTAAAATCCGATATGGCACAATCATGATTGCCTTTGTTCACCCAGGCGACCCCTCGGTTGTTATAGGCAATAGCGAGTCCTGGGTTTAATTCTATGGCTTTATTATAATCCGATATGGCACGATCATAATTGCCTTTGATAGTCCATTCAAGCCCTCGGTTGTTATAAGCTTCAGCGTATCCCGGGTTTAATTCTATGGCTTTATTATAATCCGATATGGCACGATCATGATTGCCTTTTTCCCACCAGGCGTGCCCTCGGCTGTAATAGGCTTTAGCATCTCCTGGATTCAATTCAATGGCTTTATTATAATCCGATATAGCCAGGTCATAATTGCCTTTGTCAGACCAGGCGTTCCCTCGGTTGCCATAGGCATCAGTGTAATTTGGATCCAGAATAATCGCCTTGTTTAAATATTCCAATGCCTTGTCTGGGTCTGTATATTTTCCGTTTTTCCAAAAGACAACGGCTTTATTCATTAATTCAGAAGCGGTCAAGCCTTGCGTCGCTTCTCTGAACTGGTTTTTTAGTATTTCCTTTTTCTTTTTCTGTTCTTTTGCCGGCAGAGTTTTTAATTTTTGATTTTCTCTTTCAAGCTCTTTGATCCTTGCCAGAAGCTCCTTTTCATGCTTTTGATTCTCCTTGTATTTTTCCAAAAGGCTGCGGTCTTGAAGCAGTTTTTTTATTCGTTCCTCAAGAATGCTTGTATCAACATCTACTTTTGCCTTAACAACAATTCCGAAAGTATCTTCTGTTGCAAAGTTCTTTTGGGATACAATCTCTGCTTTAAGTATACCGGCGGCTAAAGCAATGATTTCATCCTTTTCAACCACGCTTTCCCTTACGATTGTCAAACTTTCCAGATATGTCCCGGCCTTTTCAAGGACTTCACGCTTAGCTTTGGCGATAGCCCCAACCCGTGCGTCATCTGGTGATTGGCTTCCTCCAAATGATTGTTTAACCGTATGGATATAGGTTTTTATCTCAGCATTGGAAATGCCAGGGAACAGGATAAATACAAGTAACAAAAAAAGGGCTTTTTTCAACATATAATATTCCCTTTCAGACTATTCAATTTGAGTGACATCTTGCCATGAGTGCCACTTAAGAATCAAACAATTTTCTTGTAGATTGTATTTGCATATCACAATTTTAAAGCGTTTCTATTTGTTACGTGCGTAGCAAGTATGTTGCAATTTGCGTGAACATCGGAAATACAATATATGGACAGTCTTATAACAACCAAGCTCACCCACCGCTATGGAGCGCCCAATGTTTCACCGCTTTTGATACATTTATCAATTTTATTCAGGACTTGTTTATGCTTATATTTTCGGGAAAGTCGCGCAAATTGCTTTATGGAATCAGATAGGTATGTCTTGACAATTCTACATTTCCATATTTCCGCATCAGCTACTTTCGAACCGTGCACCACATTACTTCTTAATTTGTAAGCCTCATATACAGCGTCAAAAATAGCTTCTTTCCTTCCCTTATGTGCTGACAGAGATGCTTCTAAAAAAGTTGCCACGCGCAACGTAAGCTTATACCTTAATTCACTCCGTTCATCTTTCATCATGTAGAGAGCCTCAAGTCCTATCATTATATCTATTAAGGCATCCTCTCGATTTTTGTGATCATGAGCATAATTGAATCTTTTAATGGCTATGTTTAATGAAGGGCAATTATCATCATTTGCACTCTTGATTATTTGCCATAGATGTATAAGTTCAGGTATCTCGGTCTCCGATATTGAACACAACTCTCCTGTCTTTGGAGGTGGTAATAACTGGGCACATTTAGAAGTGAAAGGGAACCATGTTATTGGTTCATTCTCAAGGGTAGCGATGCCGACTTCGGAATCTTTGAAAAGCCTCAAGGCCGTAAGTACACATTTTACTGCGTCCTTACCTTCTATACACGCTGTTCCCCAATTAGACTTATCTTTATTTATCTCTATCTCTATTTTAAAGTCCCCGGGAAGAGGAAGCGTATGGTCATAAATGTTGATGCTTGGATGACGGTATATTTCTTCACAGTCCTGCTGAGTGTATCTTTTTATCAAGTGCATTTTATCAAGTTCAATCAAACCGTTACCATAGGAGAAATTGTTCAGTTTAGCTGTGGTTCTAAATTGGAATTCATTGTGAAATATTAAATTTTCGATGTTAGCATAGATATCCGCAAACTCCTTTTCTCGGTAATTCAAGCATCCGGTTTTCTTCAGAAAATATATGAGGGCTTGCGTTAAAAGGACAGAAGGTGCAAAATTGCTTCCTCCTATAACCAAATATCTTTTTTCCAAAATGTAATTTTTGGCAGTTTTTAATTCAGATAAATCTAACAACTCATTATAGCATTTGCATACAATATAAACAAAATCTCGATCTTCGTATGGAACATATTCAGTAATTTTACCGTTACCATCATTATTAGTACGAGCAACCGGCTTGTAGTAGGTTATGAGTGGAATATATGCTCCTGCCTCTATATATTGTTCCAGAACCACCAGTGCTTTCTTAAAAAAAGTTTCGCAATATTTAAATAGTTTAAGATCCTTGGGCTGATAAGATTCCATATTTTGTTTGCCTAAGAGTAGAAGCTGTCCTTAATTTTCATCAAGCTAAAAGTGGCTGGAGGTGATCACATCCTCCTTTTCGGAAGCTCGACATTTTGTACCTTCAAACAAGTTAAAGGCTAATTTTATGAAGTCTATCGGTATGTTTTGCACTCAAATATAATATATTGGCCGTTAGGCTCATATCAAGAAATACAGTTTGTCTGTAAAATCCGTAACGCCAGCGACAGCTTTATCAAGCATTCCGATGACGTTGACATTCGTCCCT
The DNA here is from genome assembly GCA_013792055.1 of Desulfobacteraceae bacterium. Lineage (GTDB taxonomy): Bacteria > Desulfobacterota > Desulfobacteria > Desulfobacterales > ETH-SRB1 > B13-G4. Next base: position 1,118 of record VMSQ01000151.1, on the reverse strand, counting down.
TCAAATGTGAAGGCAACCCATTTATCTCGTCTGTGAGTGAGCTTATCCGAAGGCGCTGTTCTGATGCCCTCGCCGGTGAACTGAGCCGGAACACCAAATACCTTGACTGCACCCGGGATAGATGTGACACGTATGCTTGGGTTGTTCACGATTATGTTCACTCTGCCGTGTTTGCTCTCGACAGAGTAGATCTCAGTTTCTGAACGACCCTGTGCCGTTAGCTTATCATGCTTATTCTGATTCAGAATTGAGCAGAGATCATAAAGCCAAGGATCGTTACACCGAAATGGCTGTATGGATGCAACAAGATCGTACACGGCAGGGTTGTTGGTTTCCAATTCAGGTAAAGAGCTGCCTAATCCAGCCCTAAAGTCCGAGTCCGTGCGCCCATACGGGAAATAGATATTGCGAGGGTCGGGCTGGCTGGCAACGATTCTGACTGGCTTGCAGCAAATATCGTAGATGTCGTGAGCCATGTAATCGAGCGAGCTTCGCAGGTTCTCCATGAGGTTTTTCACCGGAATACGGAGATCAAGAGTATGTTCTCGTAAAGCGTGATCATAGTCTTTGCGAATACTCTCATATTGTTTTCTCGCGGCGGTGACGATTGTCCTGGTGTCCATCCTCCGACTCATCCGGTTCTCCTCTCACGCTCCGATTTGCATTGGCTCAACAAGTTATTAAACAGAAAACCGGATAACCCCATTGAGGGCTATCTCGCCAGACGTTTTGAACTTCAGATAGCTATCGCAATGAAATCAAGCGGCGCTGCTGGATTCCCGCTTCCGCTGGAATGACGGTCATCTTTGCGACATTATATAGATGACAGGACACTATCCGCTATTTTGCACTTGAAAAAAATCCTGCTTTAAAAAACTCACGATTAAGCCGGGCAATGTTGGTTATTGAAATTTCCTTGGGGCAGTCTGCTTCACACTCTGTTTCATTTGTGCAGTTCCCAAAACAAAGTCTGTCCATTTCCTTTACCATAGCCATTACCCGACGCGCAGCTTCAGGTTTCCCCTGTGGAAGAAGTGCAAAGTGAGAAACCTTGGCTCCGACAAAAAGCATGGCAGAAGCATTTGGACAGGCTGCAACACATGCACCGCATCCAATAC
>VMSQ01000176.1 GCA_013792055.1 Desulfobacteraceae bacterium | reverse complement strand
GAAAATAATGAGACCTTTGAAAAATGTTCAATTTTGTTCAAGTTCAAGGAAGGCGAAAATATAGCGCTAAAGCTTCACTTCGTGCAAATGCAGGAATACATTGAGTATTTCGAGGCTTAAAATTTGAGTCTGACGCCGACACTTTAGTGAAGCTTTATAGCGCTAATTGGGCAAAAGGGGGCGTTTTGCAAAGGTCTCAATAATAGGAGACCCTTCTTACAATTCTATTTTTTGCAATCAATATTAAAATATTTTTATATTTATTATAAATATTATCGATATGTTGATTGAATTCATAATTTTCACTTAAATTTGTCTCAATATACAGGTTATTTGGCATAATATTAAAATAATAATTGTTGGGGCATAGAAATCATGGCTCGGAGACGATAACGTGAACAGCAAGTTTCTTGGAGATGCCCTTGACCACTGGAAGGGTTGCCTGATCTCGATCCTTTTGAACAGTCGCTTGATTAGAAACATTGCGGTCGAGCCAATGATAACTGATGCCCGGCCATGGTCAAAAGACGATCTGGAGACATATAGACGGTTATTGAGGCTTGAGTCAACAAGCCTAATTTGCCATGACCAATCGACGTTCTCGGGAAGCAGAGAGGAATATTTCGGTGCAGTACCCAAAGACGTTGATGTATTCCTCGACCCGGACACTGGTATTGCTACAGGTACCGGCGGAAGAAAACATGTCAAGATTCTCGAGCTGGGAAAGCTGCTCGCCAAATCAGATCGCGTTCTTATGGTTTATCAGCATTCAGCGCGAGGATCCTTCCACGAACGGCTCCTCAAAATCAGAGACAGACTCGCGCGCGATATTTCCGGTGTCCGTTGTACCATCTATGAGTGTGGATGAGTGGCCGTATTCGTCATCTCCCTAAACGAGGATAGAATCCATAGAATTCAAAATGCGCTTAAGGAACACTTGCGAGGAACGGCTGACAGCAGAGTTTGGGGAGACAACCGGGCGACATGAACTGATTATAGGCCCAACGAGGCGGTGCAGCGAATCGGCCATAAAGCGGCCTCTCGCTGACCTTTGCGTTGGGACTCATTGATAAAATATTAGATCTATTGACTGAAAAGGTCTCTTTTGTTATTCTCCTATAAATTGGAGGCTACTATTATGAAAGAAGAACAATTGCTCGAACGAATCGTACTGAACCCAAAAGTCATGGTAGGTAAACCTGTCATACGGGGAACTCGTTTAACTGTCGATTTCATTCTTAATCTCTTGGCGCACGGGGCTACAGAGAATGAGATTTTGAATGAATACAAAGGCCTCACCATTGAAGACATACATGCTTGCTTCCTTTTCGCCACCAAGTCCCTCAAGAACACTGAATTTATGCCGCTGATGGCGGAGTATCCCTAATGCGATTCCTCGTGGATGAATGTACAGGCCCAGCTGTTGCAGAGTGGCTGCGCAATCAAAAGCACGAAGTATTTTCGGTTTTTGAAGAGGCAAGAGGAATGGCTGATGATGACATAATCTTGAAGGCACTTGAAGAAAATTGGATTTTGATCACAAACGATAAGGATTTCGGAGAAAAAGTATATCGAGATGGCCGACTTCACAGGGGTGTCATCTTACTTCGACTTGAAGATGAACGTTCTCCATCAAAAATTCAGGTACTATCCCGCCTTCTCAGGACATACCCCGATCGACTGTCAAACACATTTGTCGTAGTCACCGAAAAGCAGATTCGTTTTGCCCGAAGGTAGATGAAAAGGGGAATGGGCGCTACGTTTGACTCTTGTTGTTAATTAGTCAAGATTCAAGGGGCATATAAATCCAATTGTTTCCCTTGACAATGTTCACATATTTGTTTACCTTATAATTATGAAAACAATCTCATTCTATCGCACTGCGTCAGGTAAGTGTCCTGTAAAAGAGTACCTTTAAAGGAGATTAGGCTGGCAGAAAAGCGGAAGAAAGAATATTTGAACAGGAGGTAGACAGATGGACGATCTTGATAAATATATTGAAACAAGAAAGAAGCTGAGCCCAAAATTTGCAAAAATTTTTGACAAAGGATATGAGCAATTCAAAATTGGTATTCTCCTGAAGCAGGCTCGTCTTGAAGCAGGCCTTACCCAAGAACAGGTGGCAACTAAATTACGTACCAAGAAATCCGCCATCTCCCGGATTGAAAATCATGCTGAAGACATCCGCCTCTCCACGTTGGTAAATTATGCTCAAGCGTTAGGTAAACATCTCCATCTCGAAGTAGCCTAAGCGCAGCGAACAAGGGTGAGATGGACAAGGAAAAGCCGGCACGTTTTATACCCTTAGCTGAAGCCTTCCCAAAACTACCAGTTCCCAAGGTTTTTCTTGGCTTTTCCCTGCGCACTCATGCCCTCGAAGAAAACACTATATGAAATCGAATCTAACACTTATCGGGATGCCTGGTGCAGGAAAAAGCACTATTGGGGTAATACTCGCAAAAAATTTAGGACTTGGCTTTATCGACACTGATGTGCTCATTCAAATTAATCAGCAAAAGCCTTTGCAGCAAATTATAGATGAGGGTGGTCATCTTAATTTAAGAGCAATTGAGGAAAAGGAAATTTTAAAAATAAATATTGAAAACCATGTTATCGCAACAGGAGGGAGTGTTGCTTACAGTGAGAAAGCAATGGCCCATTTATTGAGTATATCAAAAATAATATTTCTTGAAGTAAATTTTGAAGAAATAAAAAAGAGAATCAAAAATTTCGAAATAAGGGGAATAGCAAAAGCTAAGAACCAGACATTCAAAGACCTTTTTAAAGAACGTCAAATCCTTTATAAGAAATATGCAGAGATTACTGTTGATTGCAATGAGTTAGATCAGGAAGAACTGGCTGCACAAATTGCAAAATCAATATAGAAAAAACAACTGGCTGTTTTCGCAGGTGACCCTATCATTATATCGGCAAGGAGAGAGACTATGTCAAAGGATAATGATGTTGAAATCACTAAGGGCATGCAAGAGTATATTGATCATAACAATAAGTACTTGTCTGATCGCAACAGATACATCCGGGATGTGGTAAAAAAGTGGAGGTTTGATACAATCGCAGTGCATGGTCTCTATACAGTCAGCGATGCAATCGAAGACTATCAGGGGGCGATCATTGAACCGATTTTCATGAGCACTGCCCAGGCTTACCGCGACTCGGATGAGATGGCAGCTGCGCTCGCTTACAAGATTCCTACCTGGTGCTACTCACGAATTGCTAATCCATCAACCTACTATTATGAATGGGCTCTTGCATTGCTCGAAGGATATGGTTACGACGGCGAGACTTCCTGCTGCTCTACTTCTTCTGGAATGGCTGCCATTACGACGGCTGTGCAGCCGTTTTTGAGAGTTCAAAAAGATGGGAGTAAACTGCGGAACTTTGTCGCAACAGCTCAGTGTTACGGCGGGACATTTCAGCTGTTTACTGTTTGCCTCATGCAGGAACAAGATATCGAATGTCGCTGGGTTGTAGACCCAACCGACATCAATGAATGGGCATCTAAAATAGATGAAAATACCCGCTTTTTATATGGAGAGCTGCCAAGTAATCCACAACAGGGATTCTTTGATATCAAAGCTGTAGCAGATCTGGCCCACAGTCACAACCTGCCCTTAATATGCGACTCTACGGTAGCAACACCGGCATTACTGCGACCTATTTGCCACGGCGCGGACATCGTTGTGCAGTCTGCCACCAAGAGCCTCACGACCAGTGGTTTTGGAATTGGCGGAGCAATCATAGCGCGCAAGAACCTTGTCGCCAACATTGATGATGATCAGCTCAAAACCGATTTTGCGCTTTATGTCAAATATTATCAAAATCGCAACTTAGGCACAAATCTGCATCCGATGCAGGCTGTGATGTCTCTAAATGATATGCGGACGCTGCGCTCCAAGATGGATCTCATGAGCCGTAATACCATGAAAGTCGCTCAGTTTCTTGAGAAGCATTCGCTGATTGATAGTGTTCAATACCTGGGCCTGCCCAATCATCCATTGCACGATTTGGCCCGGAAGTACATGTGGTTAGTAGATTCGGAATATGATGACCAGTATGGCAAGCCGGTTAACCGGTATGGCCATCTCATGTCATTTTGCGTCAAAGGAGAACCGGAGAAAACCCGCTTGTTCTTCGATAGTCTACAGCGGATATGGAGAGCTACCGATTTGGGGCGCATAAAAAGCGTTGCCACCATTCCTGCGATATCCACTCATCAGCAGCAGGGGGAGGAAGGGCGAGCATTAGCAAACATTCCTTTAAACATGGTTCGTCTCTGTGTAGGCGCCGAGCATCCTGCAGATATTATCGCTGACTTAGATCAGGCGCTACACAAAGCCAAATAGCATTATAGGGACAAATGGAGGACGTGAAATGCGGGCATCCTATATTCATTCCGTCAAGCATAAAGTATACGTTTTCAATAAACAAATTAAATCAATAAGATAGAAAAGCGACTAATTTCTGGGCGCACTTCTCCTTTATAGTTTATTAAAAAATTTCGGCAAATCTCCCACTATCGCAAACCACGCATCTGATCGTTACGTTCGGCAGAAAAGAATGGATTTTTATGCTATAATGATATTAACATTCATAAAAACAAAATGAGGTTAATACTATGGACGAAATCGGTGTCAAAACCTTGTCACCCTTCACGCAGCACATTGTGGCCGTTGGCTGGTCGCGTAAATAGAGTATAATAATTATCTATGTTGACATTCCTGCCTTTAATATGTACAGTATAGCCGTACATAAACAAGGAGGAAAATATGGCAATTCAAACAACCTATACCCATGCCCGAGCACGCCTCGCTTTTTTAATAGATGAGGTAACCAAAAACCGAGAGGTGGTTATCATCCAACGACGTGGGAGTGAAGACGTGGCCATGATAGCAGCTGACGAGTTGACCGGCATACTCGAAACGGCACATTTGCTTCGTTCGCCCACCAATGTAGAGCGACTCCTTACCGCACTGGACAGGGTCCGGAAAGGAACCGGCACACCACAAACAATCGATGAGCTTCGTAGCGAAGTCGGTTTTGAGTAGGCGTTATATGAAAATGCCCCGCACTACTATGCAGCGAGAAGCTGTGTTTCAACCAGAGTTTAGGGAGGATTTGCGTTACTGGGTGGAGACGGACCGCAGGACAGCTCTTCGAGTTTTTAAATTAATCGAGGCGATAATACGAGATCCGTTTCAGGGTATCGGCAAACCGGAGTCTTTGAAGTTTCTTGGCTCAGGTGTTTGGTCTCGCCGAATTACTCAAGAACATCGCTTGGTTTATGTCGTGGGGCATGAAAGAATCGATTATGTGCAAGG
>VMSQ01000032.1 GCA_013792055.1 Desulfobacteraceae bacterium | reverse complement strand
TCCAATAGGGGCAGCGCCGGAGTGGACGGAGTTACCTTTGAGGATATTGAGGGAAATGAAGGGAAAGAATGGGTAACGGCGCATGCCTTACGATGAATAACATCGGAAAGCCGTGTGCGGGAAAATCGCATGCACGGTTTGATGAGGGAGGGCTGGCCAAGGCAGCTACGGCACGGCTATTGAGGCACTGCCAGACGAAAGGGGCGGAAACAGATATGCCAAACCTAAGGTCGCAGCAACCAGCTCTCTACTCTACCCCTTTCCGTCCCTCTCTAGCAGGAATTTAAGGATTTTTTTGATCAGAATTTTAAAGGTTATGCAAACGTCTTACTTTTCTAATAAACTATAAGGAGAAGTGCGCCCAAAGATTAGCCGCCTTTCTATCTTATTGATTTAATGAGTTTATTGAAAACGCACACTTTATGCTTGACGGAATGAATATAGGATGTCCCCAAAGTTACCACGTTTTCCCTTTTCAATAGATTGTATTCGATATGTCAATATATGAAAGAATGTCCCCAACTTCCGTCCCTACTCTACCGTTTTCCCCAAAAGATCGTACTGGGGCGGTTCAAAGTAAAATAAATGAAAAGTACACAAAACTGCAAAACTAAAGGGCGTCCCCCTTTTTTCCCTAGATAGCAGATATTGAGAAAAAGATTCTGGAGTTAAAGTGACGGCTTTATAAAAAGCCCTTACGGTACTCAATAAAGCATTTTAAAATATTGATTTAAAATATGCAGCATGATATGTTTTTTATTTGAATTCAGGTAATTAATTATGATGCTGCTTTGTAATCGAGGAAGCGGAGCTATATACTTTTTTTCTTATATTACTGCTAAAGGAACCCTTGGCAAGCAGGTTATTGTCAGACCTGACGGAAAGATTTCTTTTCCCCTTATTGGCGACGTTCTGGTCCAGGGACGAACAGTTGAAGAAGTCCGTCGCTGGCCATAGCAGGCGGCATTACCCCTTTTTCTGATAGCGACGATATCCTGATTATAAGAGAAGAAAACGGCCGGCAGAAGATCATGTATTTAAAACCTAAAACCCACAACATAATCAGACTCGCTACACAATGACATCAATTCCATAAGACTATTAAGAGACGGTATAAAACGAATAACAGCCTGAATGAGTGATTTGCCCGCAGGGCTTTGCTTTTTCCTGATCATCCGCTTGCCCTGTTCAATTCACGCAGTGAGGAGTGTAACGTATTTAACCGGGGTTCCGATCAGAAAAACTAAAAAACAACCTTCGCGCTCTTGGCGCCTTGGCGGTTCAACAGTTCTTATCCCCTATCGTCTTAGCGGTTTACCCCGTTCAATCTTTACCCAGTTGAATCTTCTTTACCTATTCAACCGGGGCCGGAGGGCGTATTTAACCTGGGTTCAAAGTAAAATAAATGAAAAGTACACAAAACTGCAAAACTAAAGGGCGTCCCCCTTTCCCCCCCCTTTACCTATTCAACCGGGGCCGGAGGGCTATTTAACCGGGGTTCAAGAAACTAATAAAATAAATGAAAAGTACACAAAACTGCAAAACTAAAGGGCGTCCCCCTTTCCTCTCTGGGGCGTATTTAACCGGGGTCTAATAAATTTTTATGTTGAAAATGCTAAGTGAAAAAAAGAAGTTATTCAACTTAGTCAAGGACGTCCCCCCCCCAGACAGCGAAAAAAGTTGTCTTTTGATGGATGCGATGCTATACTTTTTATAAAACATATGACTGAAAAAAGGAGGAAGAAGCATGGCACAGGTGGCTAAGTTTGATGAATTAATCGTAAATGGCATACGAGAGCTCTCGAAGCGTGAAAAGGAAGAGGTGTTGAATTTTATAGAATTTATAAAAGTAAAGGAAGATAAACTTTTTATCGAGTATGTCAACATGAGAACCCAAAAGGCAATAGAGGCCAAGAAGAAGGGAAAAGCCTTTTATTCTTTAGAAGAATTACAAAGAGAATATGCATAGAACATATCAGCTTGAAATCTCACCTGCTGCTAAACGGGACCTGAAGAAAATACCGAGCCCGGTTCAGAACAAGATTGTCTTTGAGCATCTTCCAAAAATACAAGACGAACCTTATTCGAACAGTGAACCATTGATAGGGGCACTAAAAGGAGAAAGGTCTTATCACTTTGGTAGAAAACCCGAATACCGGATAATTTATTACATTGAAGATGACTCAATTACTGTAACCATTATTGGCACAAGAGAAGGAATATACAAGAGGGCTAAGAGACGAAAAAAATAAAAATATAACCTTAGCGTTCTCAGCGCTTAGCGGTTCAAAAGATCGTACTGGGGCGGTTTACCCAGTTCAATCTTTACCCAGTTGAATCTTCTTTACCTATTCAACCGGGGCCGGAGGGCTATTTAACTGGGGTTCAAAATAAAATAAATGAAAAGCACACAAAACTGCAAAACTAAAGGGCGTCCCCAACTTTTCCTTTGACAACTTGGGAATTATGAGCGAATATTTGGCATAAGTTTGGGAGGCAATAGCGGTCTCTATTTCTTTTCGGGAAAAAATCAAAGTATCCCAGGCTATTACATTTATGGGTTGACAATACTGGGAACAAAAATAGGAAGATAAAATGAAATATCGTGTCTTAATTGAACAAGATGAGGATAGGGTGTTTGTTGCGGAAGTGCCGGCTTTGCCAGGGTGTATTTCTCAAGGCTACACGCGAGAGGAAGCTTTACAGAATATTCAGGAAGCCATTGCTGTCTATTTGGAAAGCTTAGAGAGTCATAATGAGCCAATCCCCCCTTCAATTTATGAGGAAGTAGTAGAGGTGGCTGTGTGAGCACCTTACCTCGTGTTTCTGGCCGTAAAGTTGTACAGGCCTTGCTCAAAATTGGCTATGAAAAAGATAGACAAAAAGGAAGTCATATTGTTCTACGACAAATATCATATCCTCATCGCCGTATCGTAGTTCCGGATCATAAGGAGGTGGCAAAAGGAACGCTGCGTGCCATCATTCGCCATGCAGGTATAACGGTAGAAGAGTTCAACAGACTTTTGTAATACTTCGAACCCCCTTTGTTTTAACTTCCTCAGCCGCAGGCTGATTATTTTCCAGTTTCATCCCTGTCCGCAGGGCTTAGCTTTTTCATGATCATTCGCCTGCCCTGTTCAATTCACGCAGTGAGGAGTGTAACCTATTTAACCGGGGTCCTGATCAGGAAAAATCAACAAAAAAACCTTAGCGCCTTTGCGTCTTTGCCTGCCCCGTAGGTTCGGAAAATCGTACTGGGGCGGTTCAATATCTCTTATCTCCTATCGTCTTGGCGGTTCAATAGCTCTTATCCCTTCGCGCGGTTCAAGAAACTAACAAAACTACCAACGTCCTCTCAATCATTCACAGCGTCCCCAAAATTTTCATTATTAAATTACCTCAAGCAATGCCATATTATTCTCATTTCTGGGTAATAGGCGTTGCTTTTTTGTATAAACATATTATAAAAACAAATAATTATATAATGTCAGGTCATGTAATTCAAGGGGCGGAGCTATAATTTTAGTAACAAAACGTTCGCTCATCTTCCCTTTGTTGATTTTTATGACTGGATGCATTTTTAGGAAGGACAAGGACAGGTGCAATATGGAAACATTAATTGATGATAGAAAAATTAAGGATCTCTTCAAGCAGGCGATTATCGAAGCTATTGAAGAGAAAAAGGAAGTTGTCCATGATTTGCTGGTTGAAGTAATGGAAGATATTGCCATGGTTCGAGCCATTCAGGATGGCGAAAATTCCGGTCCGGCTAGTAGGGATGATGTTTTTCAAATTCTGGAAGGCAAAGAAGGCTCTGCATGAGAACGGATTTCAGAAAAAGCTTTGCCAGAGATTTACGAAGGCGAAAAAATGACTCTGATTTCCTGGATTGTGTAAAAGAGGCCATTGAAGACGTTGAACTGGCCGAAACCACTTCCAGGATCACTAACCTCAAAAAACTTAAAGCTGAAAGTAGTTATTATCGGATTCGCTTTGGGAATTACCGAATCGGTATAAAAATTGAAGATGATTTGGTTATTTTTATCCGTGCTTTACACCGCAAAGAGATTTACCGCTATTTCCCCTGAATACTTCTCTCAGCCGCAGGCTGATTGTTTTCTGTTAGCTTCATCCTTTAGCCTTCAGCCTTTTGCCTTTAGCCCTTTACATCCTGTCCAATAAAAAAATATAACCCTAGCGGTTCAAAAGATCGTACTGGGGCGGTTTACCCCGTTCAATCTTTACCCAGTTGAATCTTCTTTACCTATTCAACCGGGGCCGGAGGGCTATTTAACCGGGGTTCAAAATAAAATAAATGAAAAGTACACAAAACTGCAAAACTAAAGGGCGTCCCCAAGTCCCCTTCCCTTATATGACAAGGCTTATCGTGCGGATATTCTCAATCATGCATGGCGTCTTGTTCGTTCCAATAGGGGCAGCGCCGGAGTGGACGGAGTTACCTTTGAGGATATTGAGGGAAATGAAGGGAAAGAATGGGTAACGGCGCATGCCTTACGATGAATAACATCGGAAAGCCGTGTGCGGGAAAATCGCATGCACGGTTTG
>VMSQ01000281.1 GCA_013792055.1 Desulfobacteraceae bacterium | reverse complement strand
TGAGCTTCTTTTTTTTGCTGCTGATAGCAGGGAATATACTGACATCTGTAACAATCGTACCGATGTTATCCAAAGGCGAATAATAAAATACCAAAAAATTGCCAAAGAACATGGGATGAACAACTTACGGATTATTTGCGAACCAACCGGCCAGTGTGATGAAATGGGGTCTGCCTTTGACCCTTATTAATACTGTCTTGTTTTTTTCCCTATCCGTTTATTAATTTTTTGTCACATTTTTTAAGCCTCGAAACTCCTTGATAATAGCGTCAATTCTACATTCTATTCTTATCTTTTATCCCCAAGGGTCAAACATAGATTTGACCCGCTTGCTATGTGGTGTGGGGGGAGAGAAAAACTCCCCCACACCCGATTATATTTTTTACTGTAATTTCAAGAAGTCATCACGTGTCAATTCACAATCCCGAAGAATTTTTAAGAATAGTCCAGGCCCAATTGTTTCACCGGGATGAACAGGAACAACAGTACAACGGCCATCGGAGTGTTTGAGAAAATGATGACTGCCTTTAACTCGAATGACTTCAAAATTAGCCTTTTTGAGAACTTTAATAATTTGCTTGCCTTTCAATGAAGGAAATTGAGTCATACTTGCACCGCTATTCTTTGAAGACCGACAAATTCTGTAGTAATTGGAACCTCCTCAACTTCAGCACACAATTCAATAGCTTCCTTAATGCGTTCTAATAATACATCCAAGGATTTTGCTTGTGTATGACATCCCTTTAACTCCGGAACAGTACCAACATAAAAACCCTCCGTGTCTCGTTCAATTATTACATTAAATGTCTTCATCTGATTTTTCCTCCTAAGAGAATCTATTTCTAGTAATTTTGGTAATTAATCAATGAGTTCAAAAATATAATCACTGATTAACAAGCAAATTTGCCTTGATATAATGATATTAAATACATTTTCGAGCATATTTGCTTTGCCCCTATTATCTTCAAATTTTAAAACAAATCAATATCATAATGAAATCAAAACTTCAATTCTTAGCGGTAATATATATAATTTAGGAGATTAAGCGGATATATAAGATAAATCAGCTATTTTGGATAAAATCCACAGCATTTTGAAAAATGCGCAAACCTATTGTAGTACCCATGTCAAATACTTTGCCCTGACGTTTAAGCTCTTCCTTCTGGCGGGTCCAGTCTGGATGATTGGTTGGATGATTGTAGGCTTCAGGGTGGGGCATAAGGCCGAAAATTCTGCCGGTTGGATCACATATTCCTGCTATATCAAGTACTGAACCATTTGGATTGTATGGAAAAATGCCATTTGCAAGTTTTCCGTCAGGCATGGAATACTGAATCGCAACCTGGTTATTATTTAAAAGTCGCTTTATGGTGGACTCATCTGAATAAAATTTCCCTTCACCATGTCTGATAGGGAGCTCCAGACTATCCATACCTTTTGTAAATATGCAGGGTGCTGCGGAATTTACTGTCAGGTTTACCCAGTCATCCCTGAAATTTCCGCAATCGTTAAACGTAAGCGCCACCGACCGAGTACTGTAATCATGGTTAAAACCGGGTAAAAGCCCGAGGTTCACAAGAGTCTGGAACCCATTGCATATCCCAAGTACAAGGTTACCATTATCGATAAACTCTTTCAGCTTTTCACCAAGACTTGTCTTGAAGCGTACAGCTTGAATAACACCTGCGCCATGATCATCTCCCCAGCTGAATCCTCCGACAAAAACCATGATTTGAAAATCTTCAAGCTTTACATCTTCATTAATAAGCGAATTTATATGAACTCTGGTAGCTTTTGCTCCTGCCAGTTCAAAGGCATAGGCTGTTTCATTATCACAATTTAAACCGTATCCGGCAAGTACAAGCGCATTTACTTTACTCATATTGACTTCACTGCTCCATACTTATATTTTTTTCACCGCCCGCTTCGCTCAAGGCGCAAAGCTCGCGGAGTAAAAAGTTGAAATCTTTCAACAAAGGTCTTTGAATGGCTCTTTCCATGCGGCCTTAAGATCATCGACAGAAACCGAAACAATATTACTGCCGTCAATACCTTTTATAATTAAATCGGATTGTTTAGTTATTTTTCCTATGCAGGCACATGGAAGGTCTTTGAAAATATTTTCAAAAAGCTCCTTATGCTGAGGATCAATGCTTACAATAAATCGTCCGGCAGATTCGGAAAACAATATTTTGTCATTACGATCGACATCATCTACAGGCACATATGCAAGATCAACTTCCATGCCAAGGTTGCCGCCCATTGCCGTTAAAGATAGATGAACGCCCATGCCGCCACGGTATATACCATGTGCTGAGGCCACAATCTCTTTGTCAATTGCATGCCCAAGAGCTCTGTAAACAGGTGTAAACTGATCGGACATAACCTTAGGAACATTAATGCCTGTATATCCAAAATGCTCGTAGTACTCAGATCCTCCCAGCTCATTTCTGGTAACGCCAAGAACATAAACCAGATCTCCTGGCATCTTACTGTCCATTGTAATACATTTAGTTATATCATCTATAACAGACGTTGCTGAAAACTGAAGAGTCTCAAGTGCCGAGACTTTATGTGTTTCACCATAACGACCAGGAAGATGACCATCTACATACATACTGTCTTTGCCTGAAAGAAGTGGAATTTCATATGCAAGGCAAATATCCCGAAGAGCACGACACGAACGGACAAGCTGTGCTGCTTTAAATCTGCCGTCAGGGTTATTTCCCGGATTGTATTGAATATTCGGCCAGCAGAAATTATCCACGCCGCCTATATGTTCAAAATTTGCACCAACCGACAGGAGTCTTCGCACTGCTTCATCAATGGTGCAGCTTGTCATATGATATGCATCAATAAGTGAATAGGTGGGCAGCAAGGACTGGGAAAAAGCAAGACCTTTGTTCGAATCAAGCACTGGCCTTAAGACAGTTGCATCGCTGTTAACGTCTCGACCGACGCCTACCAGAGGTTTTATTACGCTTGTACCCTGAACTTCATGGTCATACTGCCTGCTGATCCATTCTTTGGAGCATATATTGGGACGCTCAAGAATATCTTTCAGTAAAGTTTCGTAATCAACCGGCTCTTTAAGAACCGGTTCAAACAGTCCTCGCTTATCAGGAGGCTGCCAATGCGCATCAAATTCCCACTGAGGAAAACCCGAAGAAAGCAGGTCAAGATCAATATAAGCGCAGGTCTTGCCATTATAGGTAATATGAAGATTGCCTGTATCAGTATAAGTTCCTATAACCGTGCTTTCTACAGCATGTTTTTCTGAAAGTTCAAGAAAGCGTTTTAAGTCCTCCGGTCTTACAGCCACAGTCATACGTTCCTGGGATTCTGAAATCCATATCTCCCACTGGTCAAGCCCTTCATATTTTAAAGGAACCTTTTCAAGCTGGATATCGCATCCATTTGAGAACAATGCTGTTTCACCTACTGATGATGAAAGTCCTCCCCCGCCGTTATCGGTAATAAATACTATAAGTCCTTCATCACGTGCTTCTAAGAGGAAATCATGCATCTTTTTCTGGGTGTAAGGGTCGCCGATTTGGACATGACCGGCAGGAGTATGCTCGGAAAAAGTCTCTGATGCTGCTGTCACGCCATGAATCCCATCTTTACCGACCCTTCCTCCACACATGATAACCAGATCGCCGGGAGAAATATCCTTCTGTTCCGATGGTTCTCCTTTTACCATGGCAGGCATGATGCCGACGGCTGTTACAAAAACCAGGCATTTACCCATGTACCCATGATGGAAAAAAACCTGACCAAAGGGGGTTGGTATCCCGCTTTTGTTGCCGCCATCTCTTACTCCTTCTATAACGCCGTCTAAAAGACGTCTCGGGTGCAGACGCGGCTTGAGATTTCCCTTATAATCCCTGTGCCCCACACAATAGCCGTAGCTGCCCATAATCAGCTTTGCCCCTTTGCCGGTACCCATGGGATCTCGGTATATTCCTACTATGCCGGTTATAGCACCGCCATATGCTTCCATATTGGACGGAGAATTGTGGGTCTCTCCGGTAATAACATAATAATGATCCTGGTCAAAACGCCCCACACCGGCATTATCCCACAAGACAGATACAACCCAGGATTTTCTATCCTTTAACGTCAACGTAGGAGTTTCAATGCAGGTTTTAAAAAGATTATCAATGAGTTCTAAATTAGCTGTTTCAAGATCATGATAATGGAAC
>VMSQ01000196.1 GCA_013792055.1 Desulfobacteraceae bacterium | reverse complement strand
GTGTTTATCTGTTTCCTTTCTGTCAGGAGGATTTCAGGAATATAAAGGTTCTTGGTCAGGGGTTTGATAGGAAACTGGTGAATGATGAGATATTGGCGAAATTCTTTTAAAAAATAATCGGTTTCGACTGGATTTGTCAATATTTGGGCATCCTTCATTTTGGGGTAAAAGTAGTTGACGCTTTTTAATACGCTCATTTCGGCATTTGACGAAAATGCTGATATTGGCATTTTCGTCAAATGGACGTATTCTAATACGGAAATCGGCATTTGGGGATTTTGGTCACACTACCTTTATCCCCAAATAATGTTTGCGGGTTATAAAAAAGTGTAAACCAGTAAATGAAGGATGCCAATATTTGGGCTTTTGTGAAAAAATAGATTTCCTTCATAAATTTGGCAAACTTAGGAAAGTTTGTCTTCATCTTTTAGTTTGACAAAAATAATAAGTAGGAACATATAAATAAGTAGGAATTACTTATATATTTGATGAGGTGATGGAATGTATGCTAAAATATCAAAAAAAGGTCAGGTGACAATACCCAAACAGATAAGAAAAAAATTGAATATAGAAAAAGAAGGAGGGGTATTGTTCTTAGTTGAAGGCAACAATATTAAGATTAAGGGAATCCCGGGATCACAGGCAAATATTCTGGCAGGGAGTCTTAAAAAATATGCCAGGAAGTATGTTCCTTTGAATAAAATAAGGGAAAAAGTTAAGGAGAAAGTTGCAAATGAAGCTGCCGGAGAAGGTCTATCTGATTGATACCAATGTCATCCTTAGATATTTATTGGGTGATCATGCAGAGTTAAGCTCTAAGGCGGAGGCTTTTATGCTGGATGTCTCAGAAGGGGCAAAGCCTGCTGAGATACTGGATGTGGTTATTGTTGAATGCATCTATGTTATGGAAAAATATTACCAGATTCCCAAGGCCGAAATTATAGATAAATTAAGTAAGATATTAAATTTTACCGGTATTGTAAATTCCGATAGATCAGAAATCCTCGAAGCACTTCTAAAATACGGCAGCACCGATATTGATATCGTAGATTGTATTCTTGCCGCCCATTCTTCTCCTAAAAAGGTCGTTGTTTCATTTGACAAAGACATGAAAAAATTAAAAGCGGTCAGTGAGATTTTGTAATAACACAGCGGCTCTAGCAGCCAGCGATATAACCACGGGTTTTACGGTCATCTTTTCGCCCTTTTTCATTTTTTCCATCTGGTTGGCAATTTTCAAATAGACTGGAAAGATAGTGAGCGGACTTTAAAGGATGTTACTGAAATAAAATTGTAATTTTCGTAGCAAGAATTAATGCCATATAAATCTCATGAAAAAATCAACGCTGTTATTAAATAATGTTTATCTAAAACCCTCGCAGATTCATAAATTCCGTGGTTTTATCGGGAATCTTTTTAAACATCATGATCTTATTCACAATCATGATTTGAAAACAGGAAAACCGATATACCGATATCCGTTAATACAGTTCAAGCTGATAGATGATATGCCTGCAATTATTGCAATAACCGACAGGGCTGTGAGCATTTTTTCGGAAATATTCATGAAACTTGATAAGATTATTATTGAAGATACTGTTATTCCTGTTTTTGAAAAGGATTTGAAGGTAGAGGAAGTCGAATTCGGGTATTCTGATGAAATATTCATGTATGAGTTTGCCTCGCCCTGGATAGGTCTTAACCAGAAAAATTACAAAAAATACAATGATGCAAGTAATGATGAAAAGAATGAAATGCTTAAAAGGGTAATGACGGGCAATATCTTGTCCATGGCAAAGTATCTTGACTGCTGGCTTTCAGGAGATCAGAAGATTAAAATTGATCATAAGTTAAAAGAAGTAAAAGTAAACCTTAAAGGCAAAAGTATGACAGCGTTTCATGGCATATTTAAAACTAATTTTTTGATACCCGATTATCTTGGGATCGGGAAATCTGTTTCACGGGGGTTTGGGGCTGTGAGGAGGGTGATATAAGAAAATGCGGCATCCTTCAGCAAGCCCAAAAAGTGGTTTACAGTTTTAGTGCTTCTCGTTCCCATGCTCCAGCGTGGGAATGCATAAAGAGCGCTAAATCAAGCTGTCCGGAGAAATATCAAGCGTTTCCCAGAAGATTTTATGTTTGCTTTGACTCGGGATGAGATTATGAGGATATCACAAATTGTGACATCCTTTGATATTAAGTACGCAAAACAGGTTCACGCCTTCACTGAGCAGGGGGTTGCCATGCTGTCCGGCAGATGAACGGTTTCAAATTGTTTTTGAAACTTTGGATCAGCTTTTGACTGTGGATGTTAAGGAAAAGAAAAAGATTGGATTTGTGGTTAAAGAAAAAGTCGGCGAATATGGAAAGAAGAAATAAAAACAAACCTTAAAGGCAAAAGCATGATAGCTTTTAACGGAATATTTAAAACCAGTTTTTGTTTGCTTGATTATTTGGGGATTGGGAAATTGGTTTCACGAGGGTTTGGGATGGTGAGGAGGGTGATATGATAAATTCAATAGCAGAATTAGGCAGGTTTGAAAAAAATAAAAATCCTGATTTAACAAGTTTTGATATTTGGTTGGAAGATTCATTTGATAATGGAAAATATCCCAACCTGTTTCTTATTGAATTTATAAAAGAAGATTCAAAATGGGTATTTAACAAAATTGACGTTTGGGAAAATAGTACAAATTTGAAATCAAAGCTGCTTTATAAAAGGGGAGCTTCACGTGGCATCAATAAAACACCAACAAGTAAAATCGCAACAAGTATCGAAGGAACTCTTAAGCAAAAAATAATTAGTTGGTTTGAATTAAATAAAGATAAAACTTTCCTTTCTACAGAAGATAAAACTTTCCTTAATGAAATAAGCGAAGAAATAAAGAAAAAAAAAGAAGATATCTACAAGGCTATAAGAGAAAAAGCTGGGATGGTGGATAATAAAGGCATTGTGCTATCACCTGTATTTGCTAAAAATGGTAACAAAAAATTTATTGGTGATTATGAGTTTTTCAAAAAATTTATAACAGAAGAAAGTAAACAAGGCTACAAATATTCACCAACATTTAAAAAACACTCTTTTTCTAAAAATGAGACCTGCTCAGTATGTAATAAGGTAAAAGATGAAGTATTTGGTTTTTTTACATCACTGGCATTTTATACTGTTGATAAACCAGGCATGGTTACTGGTGGTTTTCAGCAGGATAAAAGCTGGAAAAATTATCCTGTTTGTCTGGATTGTGCTCTGGATGTGGAAACAGGAATTAAATTGATGGATCAGGAATTATCATTTAAATTTTATGGATTGCGCTATTATCTCATACCAAGGACGATAACTAAAAGAGCAAGTGAAGATATAATTGACAGTATACTTGATTTCAAGAAGTCGCCCAGAATTAATACGGCTGATAGAGAAAGGCTTACAAACGATGAAAATGATGTGTTTGAAATGCTGCAAGAGTCGCAGAATAATGTCGCGTTAAATCTGGTTTTTTATGCAAAACCACAAAAAGGTGTTCTTAGAATACTTGCTGCTATAGAAGAAATTTTACCTTCGCGAATTCAGCAGCTTTTTAATGCTAAGCACTTTGTAGAAAATATGGTTTTTTTCAAAGGATATAAAACCAAAGAAAACAAGGATATGTTCAGATTCAGTTTTGGGACATTGAGGACTTTCTTTCCAAACAATAAAATTGAAGGAAATCACGATAAATCTTTTCTTGAGTTAACTCGCATGGTTTTTAGCGATATTAAAATTGATTATCAATTTATACTCCATCAAATCATTTCACATATAAGAAATAACTTTGTTCAAAATCAAGCAATATGGTTTCAAACTATTCAGGGATTTATGCTGATTATTTATCTTAACAAATTAAATCTTTTTAGAAACAATTTAAAGGAGGCTGATATGGATCACATGTTTTTTGATTCATTTAAAATCGAATCAAAAGAAGAACTGGAGGAAAAAACAGAGCTGTTTTTTTTAAATTTTAAAGAATTTTTTGAAAACGATGCTCACAGCAGCATTTTTTTAATCGGCGTACTGGCGCAATTTCTTCTAAACATTCAAAAGGACAAAAGAAATGCCACTCCCTTTAGAAGCAGATTAAAGGGGCTTAAGATGAATTCGCGTGATATATCAGTTTTATTACCAGAGATCATAGAAAAGATTGAGCAATATAAAAAACAGTACGGTATTCATTATCAGTATAAAGGAATAGCGGATCTGGCTTCAAAATATCTTATTTCTTCCGGTAATTTTCGGAATTGGAATATTCCGGTAGATGAAATGAATTTTATCTTTGTATTGGGTATGAATCTATCACAATATTTTAAAATTAAATCAAACGCAAACGCAAATACAGATAATGAGCAAAAGGAGGATGGAAATGAGTAAAATAGAAAAACGTTCAGAGATTCTTTTTTTATATGATATTGAAAACGCCAACCCTAACGGTGATCCCAATGATGAGAATAAACCGAGAATTGATGAGGAAACAGGGAAAAATATAATAACAGATGTGCGTTTGAAACGAACTATCCGTGATTACTTGATGGAAAAAGGGCATGATATCTTTGTTAGAGAAAAAATATACAACAAGGAAGGGCATATTCAGGATGCCAAATTACGAGCTTCTGATTACCTGCCTGAAGATAAGGAAAAACTATCATCAATGACGGCAGAACAGCAGAAGAAATATATTTCTGATACAGTTTTAAATGAATGCATTGATATTAGATTGTTTGGCGCTACTATTCCGCTTGATCTCAAAGTTGAAAAGGGTGAAAAAAAAACAACAGTAACAAGTTCGATAACATATACCGGCCCCGTACAATTTAAAATGGGCAAATCACTTCATTCTGTCAAAATGATGCATATTAAGGGAACCGGAGCTTTTGCGTCAAAACAAGGTGTAACACAAAAAACATTCCGGGAGGAATATATACTGCCTTATTCATTAATAGGGTTTTGCGGAGTAATAAACGAAAATGCCGCAAAACATACTTTGTTACAAATTGATGATGTTAAGCTTTTAAAAGAAGCAATCTGGAAAGGAACAAAAGGTTTAATATCAAGATCAAAGTATGGCCAAATGCCCCGCCTGCTTTTAGTCATCAATTATAATCAACCTAATTTTTTCATAGGGGATATTGATAATTTAATTTCTCTTGTTACTGAAAAACGGGATGAACAAATCCGGAAGCCGGAAGAATATTCAATTGATATTACAATGCTCATGGAAAAAATCAAAAATTGTGACGATAAGATAGAATCTGTTGAATATATTACAGATAGCAGAATGAAGTTTATATGTAATGGGGATGCAATCAAATTGGAAGGAGTCGATAAATTTACTGATTATTCTGCTGAGGTATTATAATGACAAAAATATTAGCATTCAGGTTATGGGGGGATTATGCTCATTTTAAGAAGTATTATACAACAACATCTCCCCTTACATTTGAAATCCCGCCGCCTCCAACATTAATCGGGATTATTTCCGCAATTATCGGTCTTGATAAGGATGAGTATCTTTCATTTTTTCAAAATAACGATGAATATAAACTGGCCATCTGTCTTGATAAACCGGTAAAAAAGGTTAGGTGGTCACTGAATTTAATCGACACAAAAAAACATTTTTGGATAATTCATAATAGAACACAGATTAGAACAGAATTTTTAAAGGATGCCTCATATATTATTTATTGTCAGCATACAAATTCCGACATCTATAATAGATTGAAAAAACATCTTCAAAATCATGAATCTGTATATAGCATTTCATTGGGCTTAAGTGAACTGCTTGCCAACTATGAATTTTTAGGAGAAATGGAGTACGAATTCAACACCTCTACTGATTGGATTAACTTGAATTCTGTTTTGCCTTATTCACAATTATTAAATGATAATTCAATTGATTTTGGTATAGATCAGGAAATTTTTAAAATTAATTACCCCATAATGATGGATACTGAAAGAATAGTGCATAAAAGGGATGATATTATTTTTGAAAGAAATGCAAAACCAGTCAGGTGCAGGGTAAAGCAATTTGCAGAAACAGAAAAAGGGGATAAAATTGTTTTTATCTAATATCTATTCTCATTCTGACAGATTGCTGCACAGTCATTTGGAAAATGTCGCTGATTCCTGCATCCAAAAATTTGATGAAGCAAACAGCAATTTAACACTGTTTTTTAGTAAAGAACATTGGAGAAAATTAATATGGCTTATGGGTTTTACCCATGACATAGGCAAAGCCACAAAGAATTTTCAAGAATATCTTATGGAACCAGATGAAAAAACTAAGATGCAATTAAAAGGAGATCCTTGCACAAATCATTCACTGATATCAGCCATCATTTCTTTTAAAATAGCAAAAAAATATGTTGAAAAAGTAAAAATTAATGATGAATTATTTGCTATGATGCCTTTTCTTTTGTTTCTTGCGATAAAAAAGCATCATGGCAATATTAATAATGCGACATCTCTTTATTCTGATGAAAAAGATGAATTAAATGTTCCGACAAGCCATCTGGATACACAAATAAGGGCTATTAATCAACAAGAGCTTGATTTTCTTTTCTCCTTTATTGCGGACAAATTGTCTATTCCAATATCAACCAGGGATTTACCGGAATCCCTGGTAAAATATTATGACCAATTTATTCGGAAAAAAATAAAAAAAGATTTTAAAAAGCTTAATAAAAAAACAGATTATTATTTGATTTTTCAATTTCTATATTCATTGCTCCTTTCTTCCGATAAAGAAGATGCGATATTTCATGGGGAATATAATCCCCAAAGACAGAATATTGATTCTGAAATTGTAAAAAAATTTAAAAGCAGTGAGTTTGGTTTGCCGGACAATGAAATGGATTTTATCAGAGAAGATATTTTTTCTGAAACAAACAGGTCTATTTCAGAATTAAGTCTTTCTAAAAAAATATTTTCATTAAATGTGCCGACAGGAACAGGTAAAACCTTAACAGCTCTTTCAGCAGCATTAAACCTTAGAAATCGTTTAAAAGGACATGGGGTAACTTCAAGAATTATATATGCCCTTCCTTTTACCAGTATAATTGATCAGAATTATAATGTTTTTGAACAAATACTTAATACCCCTGAAAATAATGTTTTGATGAAGCATCATCATCTATCGGAAATATCATATAAAGACCAAGAAAACGAATTTGAACCGGCAGAATCAAAATTTCTTATAGAAAGTTGGGAATCGGAAATTATTGTAACAACGTTTTTTCAGATTTTCCATACCCTTCTTACAAACAGAAATAGAATGGTGCAAAAATTTTATAAATTTGCCGGTTCCATTGTTCTTTTAGATGAGATTCAGTCGATATCTTATAAATATTGGGAACTTGTCAGAGAAATAATACTGAAACTTTCAGAATTATTTAACACCTATTTTATTTTGATAACTGCTACGCAGCCTGAAATTTTTGAAAGTAATGAAATATTTGATTTAGTTCCACATAAGCGTGATTATTTTGAAAAACTTGATCGTGTGGATATTAAGTTTGAGACATCTCCTGTTTTGATTGATGATTTCGTGGAACTAACCAAGAAGGAAGTAATAAATTCAGATGAATCATATTTATTTGTGATGAACACCATCAATTCTTCAATAGAATTGTTTAATGGTTTAAAAGAAACAGCTTTAAATGAAAAATATTTTTATTACCTTTCAACAGGGATTATACCAAAGCATCGTTTACAGCGAATAAAATCTATCAAGAGGGAAAAGGGGAGAAAAATTATTGTATCGACCCAATTAATAGAAGCGGGAGTCGATATTGACATAGAAAATGTTTGGCGGGATTTTGCACCATTAGAATCAATAAATCAGGTGTGTGGGAGATGTAATAGAAATTCCGGTAGTCATAAAGGAAAAGTAAGGATCTTTCAGTTACTCAATAACGATAGAAACAGCACCCCTTTTTCAAAATATATTTATGGAAAATCAGCTTTAAGCCTAATAGAAACAAAAGAATCGCTTGGGGATAAAGTCAAGATTTCAGAATCAGATTTTTTGAAAAATATGAGTATGTACTATAAAGCAATTAAGGAAAGGTTGAGTCAGGATGAATCTGAAAAAAAAATAGCGTTTATGAAAAAATTGCAATTTGCAGATATTTATAAATCCTTTAAATTAATTGAAGATGAAAATTATGAAAGAAAGGATGTGTTTATAGAGTATGATGATGTTGCGAAAGACATATGGAGTAGCTATTTAAATTTAAAAAAGATCAGCAATTTTATTGATAGGAAAAATGAGTTTTTAAAAATCAAAAAACCATTTTATGATTATGTGATTTCAGTACCTTCAAAATATGTAACAGAAAGAGAATACGAAAATACAAGCTTTGTGTATATTAAAAATAAATTGGCAGATCAGTATTACGCTCAAGATATTGGATGGATACGTACTTACGATAATTTTCAAAGCTATTTTTTTTAATATGAATAATACTCAAGGGTTTATTACAGCAACTCATCTTTTAGAATATCTTTACTGTCCAAGATTTATATATTTTGAAAATGTGCTTGATATACCGGAAAATCAGGAAAAACGGTTTAAAGTACAAAAAGGGCGAATAGTTCATGAAAAAGTGAGAAAAACAAATCCTGAGTATTTGCGGAAAAAAATTGGAGTCATTGATAGAAAATCCGATGTTTATCTTGCATCTCCTTTGGGGATACGAGGAGTTGTAGATGAAGTGCTTTTTCTGGATGACAATACAGCGGCTCCACTTGATTACAAGTTTGCGGAATATAAAAATAAATTATTTAAAACTTACCGGTTTCAGTTGATATTTTATGCCAGGCTTATCAAAGATAATTTTCAGGTTCCGGTAAAAAAAGGATTTATTATTTACACCCGGAGCAAAAACAAGCTTGTGGAAGTTCCCTTAAAAGATAAGGATTTTATCGAGCTTGAAAAGATTGTTGATGATATGACAAACATTATTCAAAATTGCAGATATCCTAAACCGACTTCGGTTAAAAGGCGCTGCCTTGAT
Source organism: Desulfobacteraceae bacterium (assembly GCA_013792055.1). Lineage (GTDB taxonomy): Bacteria > Desulfobacterota > Desulfobacteria > Desulfobacterales > ETH-SRB1 > B13-G4. The sequence goes on along the minus strand of VMSQ01000196.1, from coordinate 4,084 downwards.
TGCTGCTATAGAAATATTTGCGAAAAGGTAATTTGAAGAAAATAACATAAGAAAACAAGAAAGTTAACTCTACTCCGGCAGGTGCAAAATGGCCAATTCGAAGCTTAAAAGGCGCTCGATCAAACAAATAAAGGGACTTGAAAAAAGTTACAACTATTTATTTTCAATTAAGATTCGGAAAAATCGGGATTGAAAAGAAGAATCCATTAAAACAAGGATTGAAACCTCATATTTTCTTGGGTCTATCTCTTTATCCAATAAATTGAAAAGAAGAATCCATTAAAACAAGGATTGAAACTTTTTTAGATCTTGTCTTTCGATTCGGCTGCCATAAATTGAAAAGAAGAATCCATTAAAACAAGGATTGAAACGTTCAGAAGGGAGCCGATTTGGCTACGCTGGAAAAAATTGAAAAGAAGAATCCATTAAAACAAGGATTGAAACAGTTTGTAACAACATCCGGAGCCGCATAAGGACGGGATTGAAAAGAAGAATCCATTAAAACAAGGATTGAAACGTAGTATTAGTTTCATATCGCCACCCTGCATTCATATTGAAAAGAAGAATCCATTAAAACAAGGATTGAAACTAGGTTCAGACGGCCTGGAAAAATCGACATAGAGGATTGAAAAGAAGAATCCATTAAAACAAGGATTGAAACAACGAGCGCTATTGCCATTGCATCATTCCACCCCAAAATTGAAAAGAAGAATCCATTAAAACAAGGATTGAAACCCCATTGCCAGTCCCCTTCCACGCCAAGCTGTGAGAATTGAAAAGAAGAATCCATTAAAACAAGGATTGAAACTCGTTTGTCATTTACATATTTGGTTCTGCCTCGATGATTGAAAAGAAGAATCCATTAAAACAAGGATTGAAACATATGCTAAAAATAAACCCATTGATTTTTTCTATTATTGAAAAGAAGAATCCATTAAAACAAGGATTGAAACTATGAAAATGCTGGTGCTAATAAATATTGCTCTGGATTGAAAAGAAGAATCCATTAAAACAAGGATTGAAACTACCACAGATAACGCAGTTTGATGGAGATGATGATCATTGAAAAGAAGAGTCCATTAAAACAAGGATTGAAACTGATAACTGGGAATACAATTTAAACCCGCAGGAAGGATTGAAAAGAAGAATCCATTAAAACAAGGATTGAAACGACACACCTTCCCTTTGAAAATATGCTGACACTGATATTGAAAAGAAGAATCCATTAAAACAAGGATTGAAACATGAGTTTTCTAAGGTGATCGCTCGGAATCCTTTCGCATTGAAAAGAAGAATCCATTAAAACAAGGATTGAAACTAATCGGTCATCACATATATCAAACTTCTCATCTAATTGAAAAGAAGAATCCATTAAAACAAGGATTGAAACCAGATGCAGACCAGATTACTACCATGCCTGGTCTGTAATTGAAAAGAAGAAGCCATTAAAACAAGGATTGAAACCCCTTATCTGCCTGAGACTTAAATGAAGCCGACACGATTGAAAAGAAGAATCCATTAAAACAAGGATTGAAACGTTCTGTGCCCGGCTCTAAGTTGCGTATCATCAACTATTGAAAAGAAGAATCCATTAAAACAAGGATTGAAACTGATCTACTCGGTAGAGGTGTAGAGGTGGAAGAAGATTGAAAAGAAGAATCCATTAAAACAAGGATTGAAACCTATCTATAGCCTCATTAGCAGCATCTTCCCAATCATTATTGAAAAGAAGAATCCATTAAAACAAGGATTGAAACTCTATCTCTTTAACTGCTATCAATTTACCAAACCTTATTGAAAAGAAGAATCCATTAAAACAAGGATTGAAACTCTTTCATATCTTCGGCTTTGATGAAATCAGCAAGAGATTGAAAAGAAGAATCCATTAAAACAAGGATTGAAACGAAGAGCCCAATCTTTAAAAACAGCAAAATCTAACCAATTGAAAAGAAGAATCCATTAAAACAAGGATTGAAACTCTATGGATAGTTGCAAACTCTTTTTGTCTGCCTAATTGAAAAGAAGAATCCATTAAAACAAGGATTGAAACTTGCGGGCAAGAAAAGAGCCTATTGCGGGCCAGGGCATTGAAAAGAAGAATCCATTAAAACAAGGATTGAAACATCCAATAATCATCAGCATTATAATTGCGAAGCCGAATTGAAAAGAAGAATCCATTAAAACAAGGATTGAAACTCACAGGCCGTTGAATATGGCATAACCTGGGACTTGCGGGACGTACATCAGTTTATAAGTTGACGTGGTGGGACTTGCGGGACGGGTGGGACTTGCGGGACGTACATCAGTTTATAAGTTGACGTGGTAATTAAACTGAAGAAGGTAGTTGACCCCAGTTAAATAAAAGCAAACATGATTTCACAAGGCTAAAAGCAGGTGGTCAAGTCTGCTCTTGACTCATGTTAGTGTGAAATCCGAAAACAGTTAATATTGCAGATATCGATAAAGAATATAGTAATGATGCAAAACAGCGTTACACCTTTGATCTGCTTACACCTAATCAATTTACACGCTGGTTTTCAGATTTGAAAAAGGCGATGAAACAAGCGGATATGTAATGGCACTGCCCAGGTAAGCCTGCATCAGAGCAGCGCCATACTGGTTTGGGGGCATAAGGATTTGTCTTATTCGCCTTCCCCCCAGAATCTCCACCACTTTTTACGCGCCTCGCGGGCTTCCTGTCCTTTTTCAGATCCCTTATCCAGCTCTTTTTGTACCTGCTCTGCTTTTTTCTCGCGCTGTTTTTCCAAGCCTTTTTTTGTCTTCTGACTTTTCTCCTTTACTTTTTCTTGCTTTTCTTCCTGGACCTCTTCAGCCCGTTCAAGCTTTTCTTGCTCCATTTCTCTGATGTTTACAGCCTTATCACCTGCTTTCTCTCCCATTACCCCGCGATGTGTTTTGATATCTTCTCCATTATGACTACCTTTACCCTCACCACCAGGCCCTTTAGCAAAAGCTGGTGCTGTGAACAAAAATATTAAAGTAATCATCGCAGCTATTAATGTTTTCATGTTTTTTCCTCCTTTGATAAAGTTTTTGTTTGAATTAGTTGCCGGCAAAAAAAACAAAAAGGGGCAAGGCACTTGCCCTAACCCCTTGATTTTTATGGTAGGCGGTACTGGGTTTGAACCAGTGACTTCTACCGTGTGAAAGCGTTTAACCTGTTTATTTAAGAATATATATTATTTTACGATATTGTATAATAGTCTTTAATATTATGGTGTTTCTATTGTCAAGATTGTTTGGTATTATATTTTAATATTCATTTCTATAGGTCATTATAGAGACCTGATAGAGACCTAAATTAAAGCTTCCCGGGGATAGGGTGAGTTCCCCCGAAGGTGGTTTTCCTGAACCACTTTCCCAGGACTCTCCACCAGGTCGTGACAGGAGGCGTTATGCCAAAATTAAAATTGCCATGGATAAATGGAAAGCGCTTGATGGAGAGATGGGATTTAGACCTTCAACAATTGTCAAACGTTATCTTTGATCTTGGTCTACCTGTATATAATTCTGACTATAAAATTGAGAATCAAGGAGTCATTTATATAGAAACCCCTAATCCTAACTATAATCCAAAAGATTTTCTTCCAAAACCTTACTTCATTGAAAAAAACAATCTATACGATTTCCAGGAGCTACTAAAGACCCCTTTCTATGCAGGTTCACATGGAACAACAACAGATAGAATACTTATGAATCTGCTCTTTAAAATTGATGATGTAAAAAAATATGAGCAGAAATATGGAATTTCAAAAAAAGATTTGCCAGATAATTATCATAAAGAATCAGAGTTTGCTATTTATGAATCTATTGTTGATGGAGATTTGAGACCATTCTTAGAGATATATTCCTCTAAGGATCATATTGAAAACCTAATGAATAAATTATGGGCTGTATCTTGGGTGAAAACCGAAGAAGGTTTTTCCCCAATTTCAAAATCAGACGAATTGCTACTAAGTCTTATCGCAAAAGATGGAGATAAATTTGAATTTGAATTTGACGAAACTGATCTCAAAAAACCAGGCATACTAACAAACATAACAGACAATGGACTAAATGAGCT
>VMSQ01000253.1 GCA_013792055.1 Desulfobacteraceae bacterium | reverse complement strand
TCCTTGTTGAAAATAGTGAGGAACTTTAAGCAACATATTAATTATAATACCAATACTTATTATGCTGCCTGTAAAGGTTAATTGTTTGAGGTGGGTCAGTTTTATTGTCCGCTACTGGGTCATTATAAATGACCGCTAACATTTTCCCTTTTGGCCTCTTTATGGCGCCTTCGTGGCGCCTTTGGTACTCCTTTAGCGCCCCTTTAAAATATAATACGTTCCTTTTCCAGTGCTTCCAATCCGATAAATAACACTCCGCCATCACTGTTTGCAAACGCTGCAACGACCTTAAGGCAGTCATTCCGCCAGCTTTGTTTATATTCAACAGTTTGTGATTCTATATTCTTCATATATTATTCACCTGATAGATATAAGGAGAGTATGACTTCACGCTTTCCGAATACTGACGGGTTCTGCTTGGCATAATGGCTTTCCAGCAGCCTATGGTTATAGAGTACTGCCAGTACATTGAATGTGTTACGGATATGTTAGGAACTAGTTAGTTATGGTTTCTCTCTATCTATCAAATTGAAAAATACTTAACAAGTAACATTTAGATTTCATTATTATTTTTTGACTTGGGGACAACTAAGGGACACCAAATTCCCTCTATCCATAATATGATGCAGGGCTCCAAGAGTATCTATTCGTGATTTTCTCGTCACGCAATTCAACAATTTATCCCTATGCAAGAAGCAAGTTTAAAAGCTGAATACGTCCTCCTATTTACGTCCTATTCTGGACTATGAGTTAAAACAGCAGCCTTGGCGACCTTATCTGGTGGTCCAAGGACAAAAAGTACATCGTTAGCACAAAATGGTATGTTTACGTTTGGATTGGATAATATTTGTGAGTTTCGACGTATTGCCAATACCGTAACTCCATATTTCTTTCTCATCTCAATTTCAGCTAAACTTTTTCCAACCAAAGGTGATCTTTCAGCAACCCTCAACGCACTGACTTCAACATCGGGAAGCTGAAGTTTTAAATCGGAAAAAGATGATGACGTCTTGGAAAGACTTCGAAACATTTCGTAACCATCTGCTCGAATCTCAGCGACCAGCTTTTCGATTTCATCTCTTGGTATAAGATATTTCGCCAAAACCCGGGTGAAGATCTCCACTGATGTCTCAAATTCTTCCGGTATGACTTCGCTGGCTCCTAATTCATATAGAGACTTCATTTCCTGTAAATAAGGGGTTCGTACAATCAAATGAACCTTTGGATTAAGTCTCCGAGTGATTTCGGTAATTCTACGGGTTGCTATGGGATCATTAATAGCAGTTACAACAATTCTCGCATCTTTGATGTTTGCATTCTGAAGCACCGTCTCCTGGGTCGAATCGCCGTAATAAATTGGTTCACCCTGTGCTTGTTCGCTTCTTATCGTTTCAGGGTTCATTTCAATGATTACATAGGGAATACCTGCAACTCTGGCGGCACGTGCTACATTCCTGCCGCTTACTCCAAAGCCAATAATAATAAGGTGTTGTCTTTTTACATCAATCTTTATCTCTGCAACAGGATAAAAGCCCGATATTAACCTTTTGGGCAGAGGCATCCGCAGGATAATATCCGCCAGCCGGGGTGCCAGGGTTATAATGAATGGCGTCGCTGCCATGCTAAGCACATAGAAAGCCAGAAACATCTGATAAATATTTCCGGCAAGCAAACCATGTTCAACACCGGTCTTGGATAGAATGAAAGAAAATTCACCAACCTGACTGAGTGCAAGACCAACCAAGATTGAAGTACGAAGAGGGAATCCCAATAAAACTGTTGCAAAGCCGGCAATGATGGATTTTAAAACTAAAATTCCTAAAGCGATCAGTGCAATGGTTCCCGGATGCCGGAAAAGGAAGCCTACATCCAGCAGCATGCCGATGGAAACGAAAAAGAAGCTTGTGAAGACGTCACGAAAGGGTAAGATACTTCCGAGTGCCTGTTGACTGTATTCAGATTCGGAAATAATCAAGCCTGCTAAAAATGCACCCAGGGCAAGGGAAAGGCCAGCACTGGAAGTTATCCACGCAACAGCAAGGCAAATTACAACTATGCTCAACAAGAAAAGTTCTTGGCTTCGCGTCCGGGCGATTTGATACAACACCTGTGGTACAATCCATTTGGCACTGACAATCACCAACCCGATTATTCCGATTCCTTTGACGATAAGCACTAGGGCAGATTGGCCCGCACCCCCTGTTGCTCCGGCCAGTAGAGGTGTAACCAATATCATTGGAACAATAATGATATCCTGGAAAATCAAGATGCCAAGAGCTGTGCGCCCATGGGGGCTATCGACTTCAGCTCTTTCCTGCATCAGTTTTAGAACAATGGCCGTGCTGCTGAGGGATATAAGAAATCCTATAAAGATCGAGTCTCCAACGGGTTGACCCAGTTGCCTGGCTATAACAAAAGCAACCGAAAATGTTAACAGCACCTGAATCGAGCCCCCCATCAGGATTGATTTCTTTATTTGCAGCAGCTTTTCAAGTGAGAGTTCGATTCCGATAGTAAAAAGCAATAACACAACACCGACTTCAGCTAAAATTTCAACCTCATGAACTGCCTTTACCAGTCCAAGTCCGTATGGCCCGGCCAATATTCCGGCAAGGAGAAATCCCACAATCGTCGGCACGCGAAGTCGATGGCATATAAAGAGGATGGCAATGGACAGCCCAAATATGATAACAATGTCATTTAGCAGCGGTATTTCCATATTCTAATTTGATTTGCTTTCTGATTTCATCCGGATATCCGGGGTTATGCTTCTTTTATTAATAATGATATATAATTTCTATCAAATTATCAAATTAAAGGATATTTGACAAGTAACATTTAGATTTCATTATTATTTTTTGACTTGTAGAAATGAATTTGGTAAACAAGACCCTAATTGAGCGTAAACAAAAACAAGGAACATAGGATTATCTTAAAAAGGTTTTTTAAAATGGATC
>VMSQ01000122.1 GCA_013792055.1 Desulfobacteraceae bacterium | reverse complement strand
GTTGTGAGGAGATGCGGCAAATGAATAAGTTGCCACGACTTGATAAAAAGATATTGTCGGTTGGGACGCTTGATGACATAGACGATGAAAAGGCTTTCTGGCTTTCCAAAAGTGTACAGGAACGATTAGCAGCTATAGAGTTGAATCGAAGGATGGTATATGGACAAGATAGGGTTACATCCAGACTTCAAAGATTTCTTGAGACTTCTGAACTCACGAGGCGTTAACTATTTAATGGTTGGCGGATATGCTGTCAGTTATCATGGTTATCCGCGAGCAACAGGATTAAAAATCCTTATTTTCGAGACAGTGTAATGAGAGAAAGGATTGATTTATATGAAGGATGAAATCCTGAAGCATCTTTATGATGTCAAAGATGCCACTTTAGCAATAAAGAGGTTTATCGAGGGGAAAACCTTTGATGATTATAAGGGAGATGTTTTACTTCAGAGTGGAGTTGAAAGAAAATTTGAAATCGTTGGCGAGGCACTGGACAGAATTAAAACTTTTTAAGCTGGATATGTCCAGACACATGGGATACATATCACCCAAATGATAGGGAAGGGAATTTTTTTGAAGAAAAAATGCTACATTATCGCTGGACCAAATGGAGCAGGGAAAACGACATTTGCTAATGAGTTTCTTCCCATTGAGGCAAATTGTTTCAATTTTATCAATGCAGACTTGATTGCACATGGGTTATCTCCTTTTCAGCCAGATAAAACAGCTATCGAGGCTGGAAGATTAATGATTAAACATATTGATAATTGCGTTAGAAAAAATGAATCTTTTGCGTTTGAAACAACACTTAGCGGCAAAGGATACATAAAAAAGATAAAGAGCTGGAAATCACAGCACTATGAAATCATAATTTATTATCTCAAATTGCCATCAGTTAATTTTGCTGTTGAACGTGTGAAATTGAGAGTTGCCCAAGGCGGACATAATGTTCCAGAACAGGACATCAATCGACGTTTTTATAGAAGTTGGAGTAATTTTCAGAAAATTTATAAATCGCTGGCTGACTCCTGGATTGTGTTTGATACATCAGGAAAAGAACCAGTGATTCTTGATGAGTCGGAGTAGAATAATGAAAAAACATAAGAAATATGCAGTCATAGGACTAAGGGCTTTACAGCGAGCTTCTGCCAAAGTTGCCGAAAATGCCAGGAAAAATAATTATAGAATACCAATTTGGAAAAATGGTCGAATCGAATATGAAATACCAGAGATAAACACCGAACAAGCCAGTGCACCTGATGCTAAAAGCCGGGGTATTTAAGAAATCATGTGGAGACCATGGTGAGAGATTGGGTGTAATTGATGTAGGATGAAAACAGCCCTATGTAACAATTGCTATTTAGAGGATTTTTAGCCCTAAGGCTGAAGTTTAAAGCCAACATGCTTATGCTCGTGCCAAGCTAAATCCGAAGCCTAAAAAAGGAGATTAATAATGAGCGAGCTAATAATTTCAAATCCGAAAATAATGATGGGCAAACCTGTTATTAAAGGAACTCGAATTACAGTCGAATTAATTTTGGAAAAGATAGCATCTGGTGAATCTGTAGATCAAATTTTGAATGAACACCCACGGTTAACACGTGAAGCAATACAAGCATCATGCGCATTTGCTGCTGAGGCTTTGAAAGCAGATGTATTATACCCTGTTGAAGAGGCAACCAGATGAATTTTATTGCGGATGAAAGTATTGACAGACAAATTGTTGAACGATTGCGTGATGACGGTCATTTTGTATGGTATGTAGCAGAAATGGCGCCATCTATATCTGATGATGAGGTGCTCCAGATTGCAAACAATGAGTCTGCTCCTTTAATAACTTCAGATAAGGATTTCGGCGAATTGGTATTTCGTCAGCTTCTCGTTTCTTATGGAGTTATTTTGGTCCGTTTATCTGGTTTGAGCACAGAATTAAAGGCAAATATAGTTTCCTCTACCATTATCAATCATGAAAATGAAATATTGGGAAATTTTACAGTAATTTTGCCAAGTAGAATCAGAATTAGAAAAATATAAATTGACCAAAGGCATAACCTTTTATGTTCAAACTCATGGATTATATTCTCAAAGCGGAGCTGGAATATGCAATCTAAAGAAAACCCGCCGCCATTAATTGAACAATTGCAATCAATTTTAAACAACAAAGAATAGTAAATGAAACAGATAGTTTCAGTTCAGTGATTACTTCGGTTAAAAATGCCATTGGTTATTCCTTGCGCCAGTTGATTAAACGCAAAAAAGGCGTCCCACTCATTCCAAATGAATCAAAGCAAGAGCTTTTTTCTCATCTGCCTTTGAATGAAAGAAAACAGGCTGATGTTACTGCCAGGCAGCTTTTTTCTGATTTCCATTTAAATGACTTATATGAAAACAGCTCCGCAGATAACTTTCGGCAGAACCTGTTCTATCTGGAAATGCTTGAGCGTGCTTTTTCAGAAGCTGATGTGAAGATTCCACAAAACATCGTCGCTGCCGATATAGGGCCGTCCGACTGGTTCTATGTAAAGGCGCTTTATGCAGCTTTGAAATGGTGGAGCAATCCGGACGGGCGCGAGGTCCAGTTAACCGGTTATGAAGCGGACGCTTTCCGCGTTTATCCAAATGGCTTCTCGCGTTATGATTTTGCCCAGAGCTATATTCAAGGTTTAGAAAAAGTTCAGTACATACCTGAAAAATTTACCCGGCAGCCGGAAAAGTATGACCTGATCACAATGCTTTTCCCCTTTGTATTTATTAAAGATCATTTGAAATGGGGCCTGCCTTTCAGAAGATTCGATGCGTATTCCGCTCAAATCGGCCACCAATTCCGGAGCATTCCGGCCACCTGTTCCAGAGTAAATCGGCCACCTGATCGGAGCGAAGCGACGCTGGTTTTTTACTACTTTTCAGATTTGTTTTTCTTAGT
>VMSQ01000067.1 GCA_013792055.1 Desulfobacteraceae bacterium | reverse complement strand
TGACGCAAAATACATCCCTGCCGGGCCTTCGGGAGTGATCACCAGGGGAAGAGACGATATCCTGCCTACTGGAAGAAATTTCTATTCCCTGGATCCCAGGCGCGTACCCACCAAAGCCGCTTTTCGCGTCGGGCAGATGCTTGCCGATTCCGTCATCAAAAAGCACCAGCAGGAAGAAGGCCGGTATCCTGAAAACGTGGCCATGTTCTGGATGTGCAACGACATCATGTGGGCCGACGGTGAAGGAATGTCACAGATATTTTTTCTGCTCGGGGTGCGACCTGTGTGGCTTTCCGACGGCCGCGTCAAGGGAATAGAGGTCATCCCCCTGGAAGAGTTGGGGCGGCCGCGGATCGACGTGACCATCCGGGTATCCGGAATAACGCGGGATAATTTCCCGGGCTGCATAGAATTGGTGGATGAAGCCATCCATACGGTGGCCTCCCTGGATGAACCGGAAGAGATGAACTTTGTTCGCAAGCATGCACTTGCGAAAATGAAATCCGACATAGATAGCGACAATGAAGACGATTGCTGGCGAAAATCGACACTGCGGATCTTTGCCTCAAAACCAGGAACATACCAGCCAGGGGTCAACCTGGCAGTCTATGCCTCGGCCTGGAAGGACGAGAAAGATCTTTCGGATATTTTTGTCTATTGGAACAGCTATGCATACGGCAAAGGAGTATTCGGAATAGAATCGCCGAAGCAATTGATCAGCAGCCTTGGCACGGTTGACGTAACATTTAACAAGGTGGTAAGCGACGAACATGACCTGTTCGGGTGTTGCTGCTACTTCGGGACCCATGGGGGAATGACCGCTGCGGCCAGGCAAATCGGCGGTAAGGAGGTCAAAACCTATTACGGCGATACCCGAGAACCCGAAAAAGTACAAGTGCGGGATTTGGCCGATGAAATCAGGCGCGTGGTAAGGACAAAGCTCCTGAATCCAAAATGGGTCGAAGGAATGAAACGGCATGGCTACAAAGGGGCCGGAGACATATCCAAACGCGTGGGCCGCGTGTACGGCTGGGAATCGACAACCCGGGAGGTGGACGACTGGATCTTTGACGACATTACACGCACATTTGTAATGGATAAGGAGAACAGGGAATTTTTCAAGCAAAATAACCCCTGGGCGTTGGAGGAAATCGGCCGCAGGCTGCTTGAAGCTGAAAGCCGCGGCCTTTGGAATGCCGATCCTGAAGTGCTGCAAGAGCTAAAGGAGATGTATCTTGAAATGGAAGGCTGGCTTGAGGAGAATATGGGTGAAGTTAAAGGGGATTTCCAGGGAGGCTCCGTGGATGTTATGGCTCCTGAAGATGTGGGAATATGGAACAACATGATGCAGGAATTTAAAGCAAAACTGAAATAAAGGCGAATTATGCAAACGAATCAACAGAATTATCCGTTTACGGCCATCGTGGGGCAGGACAGGATGAAAAAGGCCCTTGTTTTGAACATCATCAACCCGAAACTGAGCGGCGTTCTCATCCGCGGTGAAAAGGGCACGGCAAAATCTACCGCTGTCAGAGCCTTGGCTAATCTACTTTCTGAAATCGAAGTGGCTTCGGACTGCTTCTGCGGTTGTGATGCCCACAAGAGCATACAACTGTGCCCCATGTGCTCTAAAATTATTGCTCAGGGTGAAGCACTTGTCACCAGGCGAAGGAAAATCCGCGTGGTGGATCTTCCCATAGGATCCACTGAAGACCGTGTTGTGGGAACTATTGATCTGGAACAGGCGATAAAAAAAGGGGAAAAACACTTTGAACCGGGAATCCTGGCTGCAGCCCACCGGGGGATTCTCTACGTGGACGAAGTCAACCTGCTGGATGATCATATTGTGGACGTGCTTCTCGACGCGGCAGCTATGGGGGTTAACACCGTGGAACGTGAAGGCATCTCCTTTTCCCACCCTGCTGAGTTCGTTCTCATCGGTACCATGAACCCGGAAGAAGGCGAACTTCGGCCACAGCTCCTGGACCGCTTTGGACTTTGCATTCAGATCGAGGGAATTTCCGATCTGGACCAGAGGATCGAAGTTGTCAAGCGCCGAGCGGCTTTTGAAGAAGATCCCGAAAAATTTTATGAACAGTGGCGCAAAGAAGAAGAAAATCTAAGTCAATCCATCGAAGCGGCCAAAAAGCTGTTATCCGAAGTGAACCTGCCGGACGATATGCTCAAACTGATAGCCGAGATCGCCATCGAGATGAAGGTTGACGGCCACCGGGCCGACATAGTCATGATGAAAGCGGCCAAAACATTAGCCGCGTTTTATGGCCACAGACAGGTCGATCGTAGCGATGTGCTTGAAGCCGCGGAAATGACGCTGCCTCATCGGATGCGCAAAAAGCCATTCCAGAAAATCGGTATGGATGCGGAAAGATTGAAACATTTTATGGCAATTTAGGTTGAAGTATGTGTTGAAGAGGGCATTTTAAAATAGAAAGGAAAGAACTATGTCAACAACCTGCGCCAGATCCATGGAAGATAATGAGTTGCCGGTGACGACTGGCGGCTGGGCGTATCGATCTGTTTATCCTTTTTCCGCTATTGTAGGCCAGGAAAGGATGAAGAAAGCACTCCTTTTGAACACTGTCTGTCCTTCCATCGGAGGCGTTCTGATCCGTGGCGAAAAAGGGACAGCCAAATCCACGGCTGTCCGGGCACTGGCTGCACTGCTGCCGGAAATAGAGGTTGTGGCGGACTGCCCTTATGGTTGCGATCCCAAGGGACATCTTTGTTTTCAATGCCGGGAACGCAGGCGGCAAGGGTACAAGCTGCCCGTCGCAATGAGAAAGATTCCCCTGGTCGATCTCCCATTAGGGGTTACGGAGGATCGAGTGATGGGGGCACTTGATCTGGAAGAAGCCATCAAACATGGGAAAAAGGCGCTGCAGCATGGCCTTTTGGCTGCAACCCACCGGGGTATTCTTTATATCGACGAGGTCAATCTGCTCCATGACCATATCGTGGACATCATTCTGGACGCTTCGGCCATGGGAATAAATATTGTTGAGCGCGAAGGAATTTCCCTTGCGCATCCATCTGAATTCATCCTTGTGGGGACAATGAACCCGGAAGAGGGGGAACTCAGGCCCCAGCTTCTGGACCGTTTCGGGCTTTGCGTGGAAGTCGGCGCACCCGCAAATATCGAGCTTCGTTTGCAGGTCCTTAAGCTGCGGGAACAATTCGACGAAAGCCCAGACCTCTTTTTGGAAACATACAGACAGCAACAGGAATATCTGGCGCAAACCATTCTTTACGCCCGCAGGCGCCTTGCCCATGTCAGGATTTCGGAGCGGATACTCCGCCTCTGTTCACAGCTTTCCCAGGAAGCCTTTACCGCCGGCCATCGAGCCGATATCGTCATGCGTAAGACGGCCCGGGCTATTGCCGCAATAGATGGACGAGAGGAAGTGCGGGAAGAAGACGTGCATGCAGCCGCTGAGTTTGTACTCCTCCATCGCACAAGGATGGCCCCGCCGCCGCCTCCTCCTCCGGAACCTGAACACGATCATGAACACGATCATGAACATGAACATGATCACGACCAGCAGCAAGATGAATCCGACGAGAAGCCGCAGGAAGAACCTCCGCCGCAACCGTCAGAGGAAGGCAGGTCCGAAGAGGATCAGGCCGAGGAGTCCAAAGCCGAGGCCAAGGATTCCAAAGAGAGCCGCTCGCAGCTAAATCCTGCAATAGAGACGGTTTTTCCCGTGGGAAGCCCCTTCAGGATCAAGTCGTTTCCCACCAGAAGGGACCGGATTTTCAGAAAAGGCTCAGGCAGAAGAACTCGCTCCCGCACGGTGCTTAAAACAGGCCGCTATGTTAAAAGCAGGCAGGACGACCATCCCAGCGACCTGGCCTTAGATGCCACCATTCGCGCGGCTGCCCCCTATCAGAACAGACGCCAAAAGGATAACGTCGCCGTCGCCGTTGAAAGGAGCGACCTTCGACAAAAGGTGAGGGAAAAACGGATCGGCAACTTGATCGTCTTTGTGGTGGATGCCAGCGGTTCCATGGGAGCTGGGAAAAGAATGATCGAAACCAAGGCTGCTGTTCTTTCGCTTCTCCTTGACGCCTATCAGAAACGCGATAAGATTGCCATGGTTGCCTTTCGCGGTATTGAGGCGGACGTGCTGCTTCCGCCTACAAACAGCGTGGAACTTGCCTATAAGCTTCTTGAAGAGTTGCCCACCGGCGGGAAAACCCCCCTGTCCCACGGTATCGCCCTGGGTTATCAGATGATAGAAAGCCAGCTCAGAAAGGACCCTCACACCTGTCCGATCATTGTGCTTATTTCAGACGGTAAGGGAAACGTGAGTTTATCAGGCGGAAAACCGCTGCCGGAAGCGATCGAGATGGCCGCAACCATCCGGGAAGACGGACGCATCCGCAGTGTGGTCATAGACGTTGAAAAACCCGGCTTGATCAACTTTGGCCTGGCCCGTGAAATTTCCTTGCACCTCGGAGGGCTCTACTTCAAGATCGAAGACTTAAAGGCCGAAACCCTCGTTGAGGTGCTTAAGCAAGAGGTGATTCCTCTGTACGGAGCCGGACGATGATCCGAATCGAAAATTTAAGCAAGGATTATAAAACCGTCCATGCCTTAAAAGGTGTGAGTCTTCACATACCAAAGGGAGAACTCTTTGCGTATCTGGGTCCCAATGGTTCCGGGAAGACCACAACCATCCGCATTCTGACCGGTCTCACAATTCCAGGCAAAGGAAAGGCCTATCTGAATGGATATTCCATCCAGACCGATCCCCTGCAGGCCAAGATGCAGTGCGGACTGGTGCCCCAACATATCAACCTGGATAACGAATTGACCGTCTCAGAAAATCTGGACATCCACGGACGACTTTTTCAAATGAGTGCAAAGCAGCGCTGGCAAAGCATTGAGGAGCTTTTGGAATATATGGAACTTAAAGAAAAGAGGCGTGCGCTTATTAAACAGCTTTCAGGCGGCATGAAGCGCCGGGTGATGATTGCCAGGGCACTGATGCACCGACCGAAGATCCTTTTCCTCGATGAGCCGACCGTAGGCCTGGATCCGGCCATACGCCGGAAGATTTGGTCATTCATTAAAAAAATCCAGGGAGACGGCACGACAATTTTTCTTACAACCCACTATATTGAAGAAGCGGAGTTCCTGGCCGAACGCGTGGCCTTTCTCGATGAAGGACAACTCGTTGCGCTTGATACGCCGCAACGCTTCATGGAAAAGATGGGAAAATGGGCGCTTGATGAAATGAAGGACGGTCAGATTCATACCCGTTATTTCAATACGCGGCAAGAAGCGCAAAACAGCATACATGACCAGGTGAACGGTTTTTCCCTCAGGCGGGTGAATCTGGAAGATGTTTTCATATCACTTACGGGAAAGAAGGTGGCGCCATGAAAGGCTGGTTTGCCGTCTATCTCCGCGAGATCCTGATTTTAAGGCGAAAGCTTTTTAAACAGATCGCATCCATGGCGGTTTCGCCACTGCTTTATCTTGTGGCATTCGGCTTTGCCATGGGTCGTGACGTGATCGTCCAGGATCACACCTACCTGGAATTTCTTATCCCCGGGCTTGTGGCTATGTCGAGCATGACCCAGGCATTTGCCATAGCCGGCGAAATTAATATAGCGCGTTTCTACTGGCACATTTTCGAAGAGTTCCAGGCCGCCCCTCTTTCAAACATGGCTTACGTGACAGGTGAAGTTTTGGCTGGAATTACCAGGGCGCTTTTGTCTGTTTGTATTATCTTATGTCTTTCCCTTGTTTTTGGTATTGTGCTTTCTTACAATTTTTGGTTCTGGCTTGCCATAATTATAAATGCAATGATTTTTTCTGCGCTGGCTGTCTGTGTTGCCATGCTGGTCAAATCCCATGCCGACCAGGTGCTGGTCACCAATTTTATCATCATGCCCATGGCCTTTTTAGGCGGGACTTTCTTCCCTTTGGACCGAATGCCTGTGTTGGTGCAAAAAGTGCTTGGTCTTTTGCCGCTCACTCACGCGGCAAAAGCGATTCGGGCGTCATCATTTGGTATGACCCCTAATCCGTGGTCATACGTTCTTCTGGCCGGGTTGGGCTGTGTTTTTTTCTTCATGGCCTTGCGCCTGGTTGACAAGGCTAAAGATTAAAGATGTCATATCATATTAACCTCACAAAGACCTTCCAAAGATCCTGGATGAAACGTCCGGCGTTGCTGACGGGCATTCTTGTTTTGTTCTTTCTATCCCTTCTTGTTTCATCCGCTTCAATGGCGCAGGACGATTCCGGCCGCAAGGGCACAGAGATCCATTCTCTGGGAAGCATCACTGTTACGGCTGAGCAATTATCCGAATATGTCAAGAATCACCCGCCTGAAGATGAACGCTGGGTCCTATGGTGCGGCGAACATAAATCGAAGGGAATAAATGGGGTATGCGAAATTTTTTCTTCTTTTTAGTTTTATCCGGTATCTTTTTTCTTTTCCTGCCAGGGCCGGCATTGGCAAAAGAAAATATTGTTAAACAGGATTCCGACAACGATGGAAAGACAGACCAGATCACCCACTTTGATCGAGCAGGAAAAATTTCCAAACTGGAGGAGGACAGTAATGGGGATGGCCGGTTCGACACTGTTTACCATTTTCAGGAAGGCAGGCTTTTTTCTTGCACCAGAGACACGGATGGAGACGGAAAGGTAAACGTCCGGCAAACCTACAAGGACGATAAACCTGTTGAGAAGAAGGTGGATGAGGATGGAGATGGACTGGCGGAAAGGCTTATCTTTTATAATACAGAAGGTCTTCCGGAGGAAAGCCGTCATGACTTTGACGGGGATGGCAAAATGGACACCTTTCGCACTTATCAAAAGGGAAAGATCGCAACACAGAAAAAGGACCAGGACCATGACGGGCGATTTGAAATTGTAACCAGTTACAAGGACAGCGAGCCATTTGAGCAGCTAAAAGATTCCAACCAGGACGGTGCATATGACATTTTGACCCGTTACAAAGATAAAAAACCATTTTATCAGGAAAAGGATACCAATTTCGATGGTAAAAAAGACCTTTTTTGCCATTTTGATGGCGAAGGCTTTCCTGAAAAGATCGAAGAAGACACAAGATACACCGGACGTATTAACAGAATCAGAATCTACAGGAAAGGTAGTCCTGTCAAAGTCGAATATGATGCGGATGGTGATGGATCTATGGAAACCATTTCATTTTATAAAGAGGGGAAGATCTCCCTTCAAACCCATGATGAGAATAAAGACGGAAAACCGGATGTTAAAATATTTTTCAACCAAAAAGAAGAAAAGGAACGGGTGGAAAAAGACGATAACCATGACGGGCGGTTTGAAACGACCCAGTGGTTTAATCGGCCGAAATGGTCCATGGTTATGGAAATCGATGGAGATAATGATGGTAACTTGGATGCCTGCTTTTTTTACAAAGAAGGTGTCTTAAGGCTTAAAGAACTGGATGAGAACAGCGACGGCAGACTTGATCTGAAAGAACATTATAACAAAAACGGCAGACTGATAAAAAGCGAAGAGGACAACGGAAATACCGGACATCTTAATATTACCTGGTTCTATAATGATTCCGAAGAGGCTGTAAGAGCGGAAGAGGACAATAACGGCGATGGGAGGGTGGATACCTGGTATTTCTATCAAAAAAATCGTCTGACATTCATTAAAGAAGACACAAACGGCGATGGGAAGCCGGATGTCTGGGAAGAATACGATGATACCGAGGTCTTGATCAAACGTAAGCGGGATCTGGATTTCGATGGAAGACCGGATACTGAGGATATGGCAGGTGAGAAGGTGAGGTCAAAATAAGGGAGGATAACATGATTGATTTTCTTGCAAAAGGTGGTGTTCTTGTAACGCCCATCCTTTTCTGTTCTGTTATGGCCCTGGCCATTTTTCTGGAACGTTTGATCCGTTTTGGCCGGATGCGCAGCCGGGGAGCTGGTTTGGCGGAAAAAATTGCCCATCTCTTGAAAAAGGGTGAAGATCCCAAGGCCTATGAACTCGCCGGTTCGAGCAATTCTCCTATGGGACGCATTTTGAGACAGGCAATTGAGGTCAAAGACCATGGCCGGGAAATCCTGGAGACGGTTATCGTCCATGCCACGGATGAAGAAGTGAGAGGCCTTTCCAGATACATCCAGACCCTTGGTACTATCGGCAACATAGCTCCTTTGCTCGGCCTTTTGGGGACGGTGATCGGTATGATCAAGGCTTTTATGGTAATCCAGCAGATGGGCGGTAAGGTCAATGCCGCAGTTCTTGCCGGTGGAATCTGGGAAGCCATGTTGACCACTGCCCTGGGTCTGTCCGTGGCGCTTCCCACAATGGTAGCCCACAGCTATCTAATTTCCCGTGTGGACAGATACGAAGCCCGGCTTCAGGATGGAGCTGTTACCTTTATCAAGGCCATCGCCAGCCTGACGAAATAATAATCTTTTGATAAATGAAAAGGTATATTTTTCTATAAGGAACTATTATGCTGGTTCACCGTAAGAAAAGGCCCCGTTACCAGATACAGGTGCCTCTCACATCGCTGATTGATATCGTTTTTCTGCTTCTGATTTATTTTCTGCTGACCACCAACTTTATGGTGGACGAAGGTATCAAGATCAAGCTGCCCCAGGCCAAGGCCTCTGCACTCCAGACAGAGCAGGAGATTACTATTTATGTAAATCGAGAAGGGAGGGCGTTTTTAGAAAATCAGGAAATTCCTCTCGGAAATCTCTTTGAAAGGCTCAAGAAAATGATCGGCGGGCATGAAGATAAACTGGTAGTAATCAAGGCTGATCGATCTGTGATCTTAAACAAGGCGGTCAGAGTCATGGATGTAGCCAAGGCAGCCGGTGCCGGGAAGCTTTGTCTGGCCACTGAGAAAGAATTTTGAAAACAAAACCCAACTGGCTGCTGCGCGGCCTGGTCAGTATTTCTCTTGGTATTCACCTGATGATATTCATGCACATTGCAGGGGTGTATCATTCGGAAGCATTGACCTATATCGAATTAACACTGAAAGATTTTTCAAAACCTCCTTCAAGAAATATTCCCAGACCAAGATTACTGCCTAAGACTCCAAGACGGCCAAAAGACATCAAAAGGCTGACTGTGCGCGAAAGGATCATCCCAAGTCTTAAAGATATGAAAATGGATCCTTTGGAGAAGAATTTGCCGGACTCGCTTGTAGAAAGTATAAGTATGCCGGATATTCCGGATAATTTGACAGATACGGGCGACTACGTGACCTCCAATGATTATTTCGAGATAGTGCGGCTCAGAATAGAAAGTCGCAAAAGATATCCTAGTGCGGCCAAGACAAAACAGATTGAAGGTCGGGTGACTGTCCGTTTTGTGATTGAGACTGACGGCCGCATCTCCTCTTCTAAGGTTGTCGAGAGTTCGCGGCACAGGGCGCTGGACCAGGCGGCTCTTAGTGCAGTAAAGGATGCCTCACCATTTCCAAGACCACCCAAAAATCTATTCAAAGGGCCAATCCTATTAGAAATAACAATCATGTTCGAACTTACATGATGATTTCCAATCTGTTTTAAAAGATAATCGTTCTCAATTAATTCTATAGTATTTTACACAAATATCTTGCTTTGCATAGGCATTAATTCCAAACTATGTTCATCTCTCACTTAGAACTCGTTCAGTTACTCATAATGGAAGACCATATTGTTATAAAGCAATAGGCGTTATATACTAAAATAACAGGCAGTCATACCCTTAAGGATGCCCTAATTCACCATCAAAATCGGAGAACCCTTGAGAAACATAGGGTTATAATGTTTTATTTGTAATACTCAGGTGCAAGCAAAATCGCTGCAAGCCCTTATTACTAAAGGAATTCGTAAAATTAGGCGGTGGATTTGGGGATGGCATAGAAAAATTTTAATGCTAAAAGGCTTTTTTAATTATGCATGAAATGGGAATTGCAAGGCAGATAATCGAGATTGCCACGTCTTCAATTCCAGCCGGCATGGAGGATATACCTGTTGAAAGGGTTAACCTGAAAGTTGGCAAGCTATCTTCAGTAGTACCTGACAGCCTTAGGTTCTGTTTTGAAATTTTGGCAAAGGACACCACGCTTTCCAGTGCAGAGCTCAATATTGAAGAAATTCCAGTTGTTGTTATGTGCACAAAGTGTAAAATTGAGTGGACCATTAACGAGCCGATCTTTATATGCAAAAATTGCAAAAGCAGCGCAATAGAAATTATCTCCGGGCAGGAACTGGATGTGATTTCAATAGAAGTAGCCGACACAGATACAACATGAAAAGAACAATACAAATTTAATAAGGATATATCATGGAAATAAAGGTTATTCGAAAGGTTCTTGATGTTAATAATATAATGGCGGAACAGAACAGGAAAATGTTTGCGGAAAAAGAGGTTTTTGTTCTTAATGTTATGAGTTCGCCTGGCTCCGGCAAAACCACTATCCTTGAAAAAACCCTGACCTATTTAAAACCTGAAATAAAAAGTGCCGTTATTGTGGGAGATATCTGTACTACTAATGACGCAAACCGGCTTGCCAAAACAGGCGTATCTGTAGTTCAGATAAATACCGATAAGTTTGGTGGTGACTGTCATCTGGCAGCCCATGTCGTAGCAAGGGCTGCAGAAAATATAGACCTTGATTCCGTTGATCTGCTGATCGTGGAAAATGTCGGAAATCTGGTATGTCCTGCTGAGTTTGACATCGGCGAAGACGCAAGAGTTGTTGTCCTTAGCGTGACAGAAGGAGAAGATAAACCAGTAAAGTATCCCCTGATGTTTCGTGTATGCGATGCAGCGCTCTTAAACAAAACAGATCTGCTTCCATATCTTGACTATGACAAAGAAGAGACATTAAAAAATATTTCGCAGATACATCCAGGCATGCCTGTATTTGAAATTTCGGCAAAGACAAAAGATGGGTTTAGCCCCTGGATCGAGTGGCTTAAAAGAAATGTAAGGCAAAAAATAAATTAGTTATTTAGTGCCCGAACGAAAACTAGATAGTTTTTCCAAGTTCAAGGAAGGCGAAAATTTTAACCGCAGGAATACATTGAGTATTTTGAGGATAGCGCTAAAGCTTCACTGCGTGCCAAAATTTGAGTCTGACGCAGAAATTGGGGAAAATAGCAGTTTTCGTTCAAGCACTATTTATTCCAGAATGGAGAAAGTTCTCTGAGGCGGGCTATAATAGGCGGGAGTTTTTCAATTATATAATCTATCTCCTCTTCAGTATTGTAAACACTCAGGCTGAAACGAATAGAGCCATGAGCTGCTGTAAACGGCACTCCCATTGCACGCAAGACGTGCGAAGGTTCCAATGAGCCTGATGTGCATGCCGACCCCGATGAAGCACAAATGCCAAATTCATTCATCATCAAAAGTATAGCCTCACCTTCAACAAATTCAAACCCCAGGCTTGTAGTATTGGGAAGACGATTTTCTCTGTCTCCGTTCACCATTGAATTCGGCACGCGCTTTAAAATTTCATTTTCAAGCTTATCTCTTAAAAACCTCACCATGCCGCTTTCTACCTCTAAATTATCAGCCGCCAACTCACCGGCCCGTCCAAGCCCTATAATGGAAGCAACGTTTTCCGTACCTCCCCTTCGGCCTTTTTCCTGATGTCCCCCTATTAGAAAAGGGTTAAATTTGGTTCCCCTGCGTAAGTATAACGCGCCTATACCTTTGGGCGCATGAATCTTGTGGCCTGAAATCGAAAGCATATCAACATTTACCTTATTTACATCAACAGGAATCTTTCCAACCGCCTGGACAGCATCTGTATGAAAAACAATCCCCCTTTCCTTAATAACTGCAACGATCTCTTCTATCGGAAAAATAACCCCTGTTTCATTGTTTGCCCACATAATACTGACAACAGCCGTATCATCGCTCAAACTTTTGTACAAAAAATCAAGGTCAAGATTTCCTTTAGCGTCAACCGGAACAAATGTAACTCGGTAACCTTCTTTCGAAAGGTATTCGTAAAGGTTTTTAATGGCAGGGTGCTCGACCCTTGAAGTTATTATATGCTTCTTATCAGGATTTGACGATATCGCTGCTCTTATAGCTGTATTGTCGCTTTCAGTTCCGCAACTGGTAAATATAATCTCCTCTGGCGCAGCTCCCAAAAAAACCG
>VMSQ01000075.1 GCA_013792055.1 Desulfobacteraceae bacterium | reverse complement strand
GTGAAAAGTGGCGCTTTTCGCGAAGACCTCTTTTATCGTATCTATGTTATACCCATCCATCTCCCGCCGTTGAGGGAAAGGAACGAAGACATCCCTCTTCTGGCAGATCATTTTATAAAGAAGTTTGTCGGGCAGATGAAAAAAGAGATAAAGGGGATTTCCACGCCCGCCCTCCAGAAACTTCTGTCTTACTCCTGGCCCGGCAATATGAGAGAATTGCAGAATACCATCGAATATGCGGTAGCCATGACCGCCCAGGATGCAATCAGTGAAGACCTGATTCTCCAGACCAAAATCACAGAAGAAGACAAGTTGAAACCCCTGAGAGAAGCCAAAGGTGAGTTTGAGAAAAGCTATATTTCCAACATCCTGTCCCTTACCGGGGGCAATGTGAGCAAGGCGGCGAAGCTTGCCGGAAAGTACCGGGCCGACTTGTACGACATCCTGAAAAAGCATGACTTGAATCCATCGGATTTTAAGAGATCCGAATAAAGTGTATGAAATAACCTGCATATAAGAATGTAGAATTTACAGGTAGTTCAGCCCATCAATTAAGCTTTACCCATCTTCCCCTGTAGGAAAAACCCTTCAAAAAGATCCTCCCCGCATGATCCTCCTGTGATGACAATTCTTTAAAAATCAAGTGGTTAACCCAACTACGAGAGTTTGGCACATCCCTTGCTTATAAAGAGGCTATCCCTGCAAGCCGAGGGGATAATGTCTCCCTTCCCTGAACAGAGCTGGGGGAAACGCGGCCAAAAGGACAGGAAATGGGGGTCAGGTAAGAACATGATGAAGGTATTGATTGTCGATGATGAGGAGGCATTAGCCGATCTCATACAGGAAATGATAGAGAGGGATGGCATCTATCGCGTGAAGACGGCCGCGAATGGCGAGGAGGGGTATGAGGTCTTCCTCCACTTCAAACCCGATATCATTCTTACCGATATCCAGATGCCGATGAAAAACGGCCTCGAAATGGTAAGGGACATACGGAATCATGATCCCTGGATAAAAACGATATATATGAGCGCTGACCTGAGCCGATTTCGGTCACTGCTTGAAGACGAGAAAAAGAAATACCAGGCGAGCTTTATAACAAAGCCCTTTTCCAGATTTGAGTTGCTTGGGTTGCTGTCTGAAACCATGGGTTAAGACCATGCATCAGATGATCTATGAGAAGAAGGAGGTGTCAAAGTATGAAAAGGTTTATGTGTATGTTTTTTGCGTTGTTTATGTGCCTTGGTTTTGCGGGTGGTCTTGCTGGCTGCAAAGGGGAGGGAGACTCCCCGCCTGCGCAGACGGAGAAGATAACACCGCGAGTAGAGGAGACTATACCCCCCAGGGAAACTCCCCCCGCCCCGGCGGAAAGACAGCCCCGGGGAGAACAGGAAGGAGGTGGCGCTGTCTCAAAATGATAACCGATGATAACTGAAAAGATAGAAGATTTTCAAACTAACCATTAACCATAAAAGGAGTAAAAGACAATGATGAAAAAATTAACATCAAGGAAGTTAATTTCTGTGCTGGTTGTTGCCCTGTTTATGCTTTCTTTTGCCGGAGCAGCAGTTTCCCAGGAAGCAAAGGGGGAAGAGGCGAAAGAAGTAGCAGGGACGATAACGGGGACGATTATTGCTATTGACGCCGATACGGGTAAAGTTTCGGTACAGGATGAATCCGGCCAGAGGTATACTTTAACCGCAACCGCGGGTTCGGACGTAGACCTGAAAACCTTTAGCTCAGGTGATAAGGTAAACATAGACTACGTTGGTGACGGGGTTATCAGATCAATCACCAAACAGTAAATAAAATAAGAGGAGTAACTACTCAGGTGGATAGACTGAAGGCTGAAGACTGTTAGGAAAAGCGGGAATACTGCACACTTTGAAGCCATGTTTGATGCAAAAATCGGCTGTTTCTCCGCCAAAGTGCGGCACAATCGTGTTTTTCGAGTACCTTCAGCCTTCAGCCTAAACAGCTTCAGCCTGACTACCTGGGGCAGAGCCCCTGCTTTAAGGAAGCCTTTGCAGGTTCAGGCATTTGCTGTTGAGATAATAATTGGTACTTCAATGAAAGGAGGAAAGAGAGATGGGTAAAAGATTGGCATGTAATTTCATGGTCTTTACTTTGATGTTGTCCTTTTCTTTGTTTTTAAATGCGTGTGCAAAAAAGGAGGTTATAAAGGAAAAAAACGTGATTGAACAGAAAGAAGAGGCAGCCAAGGCAGAAGAGAAGCTTCACCTGAAAGCGGAGGAGGAGAAAGCCGCAAGAGAGGCACGATTGAAAGAAGAGGTCGCGAGGATCCAGAGAGAAAGAGAGGAGGCTGCAAGGAAGGAAGAGGCCGCCAAGAGAGAAGCCCAGCTTAGAAAAGAGTTTGAGAATGAAGATGTTCATTTCGATTTTGACGGATTCTTCCTTACGGATAAAGCCAAAGAAATATTGGCAAAGAAGGTTTCTTGGCTTTTGGATCATCCTGATGTCAGGATCGAGATTGAAGGGCATTGTGATGAACGGGGGACCAATGAGTATAACATGGTCCTGGGTGAGAAGAGAGCGAACAGTACTATGAAGTACTTGATTACTGCCGGAGTCAAGGCTGACAGGATTTCCACTATAAGTTATGGGGAGGAGGGGCCTTTGGATGCTGGATACAATGAAGCGGCCTGGGCCAAGAATAGAAGGGCTCATTTCCGAATAGTTTCAGATTAAGAGATTAAGGAGGCAGGTGAAATGAAAAAAATGAAAAGAACGTTTACAAGATTGATGTCAGGGTATCTTGTCTTGGCAATGTGTGTGATGGGCATGGCGCCGAGGGTTGAGGCAGGTTTTTTACCTTCCGAGGTGATAGCACTTTCAAAGGTTGACAGGGCTGCCGAGCTGGAGCAGATACAGAAGGCCCTTGAGACAAAGATGATTAAAGAAAGACTTGGGAAATTGGGTTTCACACAGGATGAGATCGACAATCGGCTCTCACAACTCAGCGACCGGCAGATTCATCAGTTTGCCCTGAAGATCAATGATCTCAGGGTTGGAGGAAGCGGGTTCGAGGTTTTGGTAGTGACCCTTCTCATAGGAATATTGGTTGGAGTCTGGTTTTATGTTACAGGACACAGTGTTGTTGTAACAAAGTAAGACGGCATTTCAAGGCTATCAAAAACAGAGATTACTTCGGCTTCGCATTGCAATGACAGATGCGATTTTGTTATTTAATTGGAAGCTATCCGGTACATCCAGCATGCAAAAAATGGAGGTAATAATCATGGTCTTTTTCAAAACAACCGGCCTGCGGCGCGGCTCACATGCACGAACACTTAGAGGTATTTACAGGAGCATCTTGATCCTTCTGATCGCAGTATCGTTTATTTTTCTGGGTCATGAATCATTTGCCGCGGATACTTTCCGGAAAATATCAGGTTGTCGCAGGCAGTGATGATAAAGCCTATCTTGTAGATACATCAACAGGCGCCGTATGGGTTCTGACTTATCGTACAATGGCTACGGGACGGGAACCTATCGCAATTCCGTATAAATTCATCAAAATATCCCCAAAAAACCAACATGAGTTCCTGGTTGAAAGCATATCAGGCGTTACAATGCCGGTGGGAGAAACCAAATAATGGTGCATCCTGTCCGCTTTATGTTTTTACGGGAGCATATTAATTGAGCAAATTTTTATTGTAAAGGAGGTACCGTATGCGGGTAAATAAACCTTTCTCGGTATTGATCGCCCTTGTGTTTATCATCAGCCTTGTAATACTAAGTTTTCCTTCCTCATCAATGGCTGTAAGCAGTTTATATAGCCCAAAGGCGAGTAATCCCGATTTAAAAAATCTTAAAGACGATCGTTCAAAGATTCGATTGGTTTTAGAAAAAAAGACAGGAGATAAGGAATTGATAGAAAAGGTAGAAGATAAATTATTTACCTTGAGTGATGGGGAAATAAAGCTGATATCTTCTCTTTGTGAGCGAATTTCTCGTGATAGTCACTCAGCAGGTGCAGATATTGCTTTTCTTTTGATTACGACTTTGATCGTTTTTTCTTGAGTACAAGCCTTTTTAAAAGATTTTATGAAAGGTCCTTTATGTTTTTATATCACATTGTTATAGTGGTTCTGAGTGCAGCCATAGCACTCTCATTGCCCTATATTGCCGGCTCTATTGCCCAGAAATTTCTGATCTACTGGTCTTTCGTGGGGAACGAGAAGATATTCCTCGTATCTATCGAAATAGCCTGTGCAGTGTTGCTCATTTTCTTCTTTAATTACATTGGAAGAAGCTGGAGGGACAGGAAGCTTTCCAATGCAGCAAAGAGCGCTGGCTTATCCTTTGCACCTTCCAGGAAGGGTCTCTTTACGCAGAAAAGGATCAAGAGGTTGAAAGAAAAGCAGGGAATTGCAAGAGATATAATGATAATAGGCTCAACAGGCTTCCGTACCTTTGTAGACCCCAAAGGAGACTTGCATAATGTTATACAGAATTGCCGTGAGGCAAAGATAATGCTTCTTAATCCATATAGTGAAGGTGCGAGCATACGCGCATCAAGTATTCCTGAACCTGATATAACCACAGATCACTTCCAGGAGCAGATAAAAAAGAGTATAGACTTCCTTAAAGGGCTTAATGGGGTCCGGAGAAATGTGAAAATGAAGCTCTACAATGATGCACCTTTCTTAAAACTAACTATCCTGGGCGACTATATCTGGGTACAGCACTATCACGCAGGTCTGGATGTTCAGGTTATGCCGGAATATGTATTTAAACATAACCAGAATTCAAGCGGCTTTTATGCCCCTTTTTATCAATATTTTCTGAGCAGATGGAATGATCCCGAAATACCCGAATATGACTTTGATACAGAAGAACTCGTTTACAGAGATAAGACCGGGAATGAGATAAAAAGGGAAGAGTTTAATTTGACATGTGATAATAACGGAGGGAAGGACTAAGTGTTTTCGTTAAAATTAATTAAATTTGGCGGTTCTTTGAGGGATCGTCCATCCCTGTGGCTTTTAAATCTGCTTTTGCTTTTTTCATGTGCGACAACCCGGAATCTTCCAGAACACGGCGCCGCCCGCATGATAGAAAATGTCCCGTTTTTCCTACAGGAAACATATCAGTGCGGTCCTGCATCCCTGGCGGGGGTCTTGAATTATTGGGGTGTAGAAGCCTCCCCCGAAGCGATTGCCGAAGAGATATACAGTAAGTCCGCAAAAGGAACCCCGGGTCTGGATATGGTTCTATATGCCCGGAAGAAGGGCTTGGATGTTGTCCAGTCCAGGGGAAGTATCAAATCTATTAAAGAAAATATTGATCTGGGGTATCCGGTCATCGTCCTGGTAGATTACGGGTTTTGGGTGTACCAACAGAACCATTTTATGGTAATAGCAGGCTATCATAAAAATGGTGTCATTGCCAATTCAGGAAAAAACCAACTTAAGTTTATCCGTGAAGAAGATTTTCTAAAACCATGGGAGAGGACAGATTTTTGGACATTACTGATAAAGCCAGGACAGGTACCGTAGGCAACAGAAACTATGTATTTATCTCCCTGTTGTTTGCTGCCTGCTGCTGTTTTGTGGTTTTTTCCGGTTGCAGCCTGCCGAGGATCATTGTGCTTGATGATCCGCTCACCCCGGAGGAACACCTGACCCTCGGGATTGCCTATGAGAAAAGTGGCGAACTTGATCCTGCTATAAAAGAATACAAACTGGCAGCAAAAAAACTGCTTCTTGCCTATCTCTATCTTGGGAATGTCTATTTTCAGAAGCAGGAGTTTGATGAGGCAGAAGAATATTATCGAAAAGCCATGAAAAAAGACCCCCAAAACGCCGATGCCTATAATAACCTTGCCTGGCTTTACTACACTGCGAGGGAGAACCTTGATGAGGCGGAAAGGCTTGTCCTGAAGGCCATGGAACTGGATCCCTCGAAAGGGGATATTTACAGGGATACACTGGAAAAAATAGAGGAACTAAAAAATTCTAACCGATGAAAGGAGGAAGGTTATGCGTAGAGTAATTGTTTTCATGGTCTTGATTATGGCGACGTTAGGCAGCGCAATCCCCCGGGCCGGAGCAGGCGTGGACTTAGGAATCTCCATCGGAGAAGAGGGACTGAGGAGTTTAATCTTTCCGTGGGAGATTATTACCGTGTGCCACAAAGAGAGGTATTAATTATCAGGGAAAGAGGCATACCTTATGAGGAGATGCCGGTTGTCCTCTTTCTCGCCGGAAGGGCCCATGTTGCACCTCGTTCGTTTTAATATATAACGTTCAGGCATATATAGGGGACAATTAATTGATTCATGTTTATTGATATGATACTCAGGATTCATGCCAAGAAAATCACGAATAGATGCACCTGGAGCTATGCATCATATAATTGTCAGGGGAATTGACCGGCAGAAACTATTTAAGAATGATGAAGACCGGAATAATTTTCTCAGCAGGCTCGGTGTTATCCTGACAGTGAATGGTTCGGGGTCGGACCAAGCTAACTGGTTGGAATCAAAAATATACACTTAAAATGATGCCAAAAAACAGGGCTATATGGACGTTTTTAGGGGTAAAATGAGCATTATAGGACTGGATGAGTCAGGGGGCTATTTTATATATCTCGTTTTTTGGGGTCAAAAAGTGCGATATAGGGCATGAAAGCACCTGTTTTTTGGTCGTTATCCATTTAATATCTGTAGGTTGCCTTGGTCCGACCCTACGCCGGGGTAACTGATTGTAGCATGTAAAAGAACGTATACGGTGATTACCGTTATAACGATTGACACATTGACGAAATTTTTTCCATGGAAGGAAATCGATCACCTGAGAGAAAATAGTTTGGCCCTGGTTCACAATGAATCTCCTTTCGCATTTTTTATGCAAAAGAACCATGAAACCACAAAGACAAGGGGGTCAGGTCTTCATTCTTGACAGAATTTTATGGAGAGTGAAGAATGAAGTCGCGGTAGGAATGCCGGTTATCCGGCACCCCCCGCACAGATCCCAAGCATGCGGAACTACCGCACTGGGCTCCTGCCTCGGGTCAGACGCAGAAACGTTGATTCGGGTAAGGGTGTAGCACCCGCGCAGTGGGGATCCACTTCATCCTCTGTTTTTGCATACGTTCCCAGGTTAGGTTTTTACCTTTCTGGCTCCGTCTGCGCAATGCGCGCAGCCAGGCATGGCCGATTTGTGTTCGGAAGGTATCCAAGGCTTCTCGGTTTCCGGGAACTGCGTAATAGTTAAAATGTCCCTGGACCACTGATCGCAACCATCTTCCCTGTTCTGGTACCGGCTTGTGACGGTGACGTTGAAGGGTCTGGCGGACCTCTATGATTTTACTCCGAAGTCGTTTGCCGATGGTCTTGCGTAGAAGTTTGAATCTGCCTTCCTTTCGGCGTGTTGAACAGATGTGGGTAAATCCGAGAAAGTCGAAGGTCTCCGGCTTCCCCTCTCCACGGCTTTTGCGGTTTTCGGCGGCAAAGCGGCCGAATTCAATCAACCGAGTTTTATCTCCGTGAAGTTCCAAGCCGAATTTGTCCATTCGCTTCCGTAGTTCTGCCTGGAAACGCACGGCATCAGACTGGTATTGAAACCCCAGCACAAAGTCATCGGCATAACGCACGATATACACTTCGCCACGCGCATGGTGGTTGCGCCACCAATTCACCCAGAGGTCCAAGGCATAGTGCAGATAAATGTTCGCCAGTAAAGGCGATATCACGGCACCTTGTGGCGTCCCCACCACGGTCTTGGACCACTTACCGTCTTCCGAGACTCCGGCACGCAAAAATTTGCGAATCAGTCGGAGGACTCGTTTGTCGGCGACACGGTGTTCCACTAACTTCATCAGCCATTCATGATCAAGGCTGTCGTAGAAGCCACGGATGTCCGCGTCCAGGACCCAGCTTACCTTTCGCTGCGTGATCGCGACGTAGATAGAGTCCAGGGCATTATGTTGGCTTCGGCCAGGTCTTGATCCGTAACTGAAGCCCAGGAAGTCCTCTTCGTAAATTGACTGAAGGACGTCCACCAATGCCTGTTGAACAATCTTGTCTTCCAAAGCAGCTATGCCAATGGGGCGTTGACGCCCGTCAGGTTTGGGTATCCAGATCCTTTTGCTCGCTCTGGCCCTATACCGTCCGCTATGGATTTGATCATGGAGCGTGATGAGTCGTTCTCCTATGCCCTCACCATACTCCTGCCACGTCACTTCGTCGACTCCGGCAGCCGCCTTTGGGTTAAGCGACAGATAGGCAGCGTGCAGTCGCTCGGTGTCAATGTGGTGCAGCAGATTAGTGAAACGCAGATCCTTGTCCCGCTTCGTTGCTTCTCGTACTCTGCTCAGTCCGATCGTCGCTGCTTCCAGCCCCTGTGTGCCGGTCGCGGTCGTCTGAACACAGTTCCCCTTGGCCGGAGGCCTTTTCTCCACGAACTCCGCCGGTGGTTGGCCGCTTATCTCTGGTTGTGCACCTTTGTTCGTTCGCTTCATCGATAATATTCCTCCGTCCGACTTCCCAGGTGCATACATGTCGGGTGCTCGGCCTTTGGCCTTCCCCGACCGGGCCGGCTGTGGATGACAGCCGGTCGCCCCTGGGATCTCCCGGTTTCCGTGCAAAGAGTTTGCGTACATGCTCTGGGTCACTGACTCCGCGGGTCCGATGCGCCGCTCGCGTTAGCGCGACACACCGTATTGCCTTCCCCACCAAGTCACAAGGTCGGCAGCCCAAAATAGGTGATTTCGGAGCTCATTAGCCAAGCCTGCACGCCCCCTGTCAACGCTTCGCCGCCCCCTTACGGGAAGCCGACGCATGACTCGGGGCCACGGCTGGTCGCTAACCATTACCACGCAGGGGACTTTCACCCCCTACTCTTTGCCGGCTTTTACCGGCGCTTTCGACCTGACCCTTATGTCTTTCCTGGTAGGGGAAAGATATGGATTCGAAAACATCATCGGCAAGAGCAAGAAGATGCAGGAGGTCATGAAACAGGTATCAAGAGCGGC
>VMSQ01000132.1 GCA_013792055.1 Desulfobacteraceae bacterium | reverse complement strand
CAGAACGCTCAATCCCGCGTGCTATGATATGATGAAACGCCCCAGGCGCATCTATCCTCGATTTTCTTGGCATGATAACCGCTTAGCATATTAATGATAATCTGTAAACTGCAAAACTAAAGGGCGTCCCTAACTACCCTACAATTTATTTGCCACCTGTTCTTGGGTAAGCCCTGCTTCAAGACGAGCCTGCTTCAGGAGAACACCAATTTTGAATTGCTCGTATCCTTTGTCAAAATTTTTTGCAAATTTTGGGCTCAGCTTCTTTCTTGTTTCAATATATTTATCCAGATCGTCCATCTGTCTACCTCCTGCTCAAATATTCTTTCTTTAGCTTTTCTGCCAGTCTAATCTCCTTTAAAGGAGTTTTCTGGCTCTTCTTTTGGAAAGAGTTGGTCAGTATGATCAACTCTCGACCATGAAAAAAACCAAGGAGACGGAAAGTGTTCTTTCCAACGTCAACTCTGGCTTCCCAAATATCGTCTGTCTTGACAAGTTTCTTGAAGTATTTAGACGGAATCCGAAGCGAATCAATTTCAATACCCAAGGGATAAGGGGTCACCCATTCCTTCCAGTATCGTAAAATGACTTAGCCCGCCACCTAAAGCCCATACTTGTCAGCGGACTACCAGTCTATGATTCAAAGTGTTCCTTTTTATAGTATTCAACCTGAATCTTTGTGCTAAAATCTCTTGACCTTAGCAATGAATCGAAGCTTTTAAGATGGCATGCTCCGACTATAAAAACAGTCTCTTCACAGTTGCTCATAGATAACGAATTTAGCCAGTATTTTTCACGTTTCTTGGATGCTATATCTTTTGGCGCTCCATAAATTCCAAGTTTTTTCCGCATTTTAATATCAGGATCGCAAAAGATATGATTTATTCCGAGTTTGGTTGCTGCATTTTGGGCAAATGATTGTGAGGCATTTGACTCTTTTACCGCTTCTTCATTGAACTCTTCAGCAATGCAATCAGCACCAACCGATGATGCAGTATCTAATAAATATTTAGCAAACTCATGCCTAAGAAGCTGCAACGTGTCCAAAGGGGGGCTTTTTAGGCCACGACGCCCATCATGCTGTATGGAATGGTCTACGCCGATTAAATGAATCATAATAATACTGCTAACCACTCATGCCTTTGTTATATGGTGTCGTTAATTGCGTCCTGTTTATTTTACTGAATTTAGATTTTTTTGAAATACTTTTGTGTGAGGGTGATTTTTCCCTAACCGCTTGATGCCTATTTTAAGAGCCTTTTGATAATACTCTATCGCTCTGTCATATTCACCTTTGCTGTTGTAGGCCTCCCCGATGTTGTTGTAAGCACCGGCTACCTGTGGATGTTCCGGCCCCAATTTTTTGATGCCTATTTCCAGAGCCTTTTGATAATACTCTATCGCCCTGTCATATTCACCTTTGTTGAGGTAGGCCGTCCCGATGTTGTTGTATCGAATGGCTACCTGTGGATGTTCCGGCCCCAATTTTT